>NZ_QPFS01000162.1:0-8740 GCF_010906995.1 Rhodopseudomonas sp. WA056
CGGCGATGTGGTCATCAGCCGCAACGGCAAGCTGCTGCGTCCGAAGCGTCTGCCCAGCAATCTGTACCAGTTCCGTCCCGGCACTGGCGAAGACCGCTGCGTGCTCGACTGCATCACCTCGCTGCAGAACGGTGCCGACCTGCTGTGGATCGAGACCGAGAAGCCGCATATCGAGCAGATCGCCGGCATGGTCGACCGCATCCGCGAGGTCATCCCGAACGCCAAGCTCGCCTACAACAACTCGCCGTCGTTCAACTGGACGCTCAACTTCCGCTGGCAGGTCTACGATGCCTGGAAGGCCGAAGGGAAGGACGTCAGCAAGTACAACCGCGCCGAGCTGATGAAGGCGGAATACGACGACACCGCGCTGGCGATCGAAGCCGACGCGCGGATCCGCACCTTCCAGGCGGATGCCGCCAAGCGCGCCGGCATCTTCCATCATCTGATCACGCTGCCGACCTATCATACGGCTGCGCTGTCGACCGACAATCTCGCCAAGGAGTATTTCGGCGACCAGGGCATGCTGGGTTATGTTAAGAATGTGCAGCGCCAGGAGATCCGTCAGGGCATCGCCTGCGTGAAGCATCAGAACATGGCCGGTTCGGATATCGGCGACGACCACAAGGAATACTTCGCTGGCGAAGCCGCTCTGAAGGCCGGCGGTGCCCACAACACGATGAACCAGTTCAGCTAAACGGAAAGAAGCAGGAGAAGGACCATGACAGCGGGCAGCAACTTCTGGGTGATCGGTGGCGAGTTCGGTTCGATGAACTTCCACAAGCTCGTCGAAGGGTCGGCCCAGGTGAAGGGTCCGTTCAAGACGCGCAAGGAGGCCGAAGAGGCCTGGAAGGTCCTTTCCGAGGAGAATCGCCATCGCGCAGGCGTGCGGTTCTCGATCGTGGAAGAGCCGAACCGGGCCGTCACCCCGGCCTGATGCGCTCCTGAACCGCGGCGGTGCACGCGCCGCCCGGCGAGCTGACGAGATAGAAGACGTCCAAGGACTTTGGCGGTCCTGTCGGGGCAACCCGGCAGGGCCGCCATCGTCGTTTTTGGGCCCCTCAAACCAGACGGTGGCACATCCGTCAGACTGCCGTGGATGAGCCAACTGGTTGATCCGCAACCGGCTTTCGCGGCCGAAGGGTTACTGATAGGTTAATCGGCGGCGGGCTCAGGCAAGCATGAGGCTGAAGTCGAGAATGGCGGATGCTCACAACTCCGGAAGCACGGCGGCGCGGCCGATGCGGCTCAAGGATGCGCTGCGGCAGGCCCGGATCGAGGCCGCCGACCGCACCGGCGTGGTCGTCGACCTGCGCGATGCCGAGATTGCCCGGCTCGAAATCCTGAGCGAAGCGCTCGACCCGCTGTTCGCCGACATCCCGGCCGGGGTCGAGCTGTTCGACCGCGGCATCAGCCAGGGCGACACGCCGCGGCTGTGGATCGATGTCGTCGCCCATGTGGTGATGGGCCGCGACAAGCGGATCTACCGCTTCGTCCAGGATACCGCTTACGGCCGAATCGTGCTGGCCGAATCCCATGAGGCGGCCAGGATCGTCGATGCGGTGACCGCCTATGTGGCCCGCCGGTTGGTCGAACGCGAGCGGGCGCTGTCGGCGCCTCCGGTCCAAGCCGCGCCGCCGCCGCCCGCGCCGCAGCGCCGCAGCGGATTGTGGACCTTCGTACTCGGCTTTGTCGCCGGCGCGCTGGCGCTGTTCGCCCTCGCGCTGTTCGCGGCGCTGCGGATTTCCTGACGCCGCGCGCGGCGGGCAGCCGCGGTATGCGGCACCCGGCGCTACAGCATTTCGGGCGGGCGCACGTCGACAATCTGTTCGCTGGCCTGGAAGCCGCGGACGCGGTGCTCGCAGCGCCAACCGTCATTGCCTTCGCTGATCTTGAACAGGTTGTAGGCTGCCGACGGGCGGTGACGGTCGTTCATCGCCGAGGCGGACGGCACGCCGACCACCGGAATCGCGCCGGACGGCGTCTCGATCCGAACCGTGGCGTGGACGTGGTCGTGGCCGTGCAGCACCAAGTCGACCGGATGCCGTTGCAACAGCGCGATCAGCTCCGCGGAATCGGTCAACCGCTTGTGCCGCGACCGCGATTGCAGCGGATGATGGATCAGCAGCACCTTGAACACGCGCTCGCCGGAAAGGCTCTGCAGCAGCGTCTCCAGCGCTGTGCGCTGCGCCGCGCCGAGCCAGCCGGTGGCGCGCAGCGGCGCGGTCGGCACCGCGCTCGACACCCCGATGATGGCGATTCCCTCGCGGCGGCGCAGATACGGAAAGCCGGGCACCGCGTCGTCGCCGCTGATGTAGTCCGGAAACGTCTCGGCGAAGCGGTGCGCGGTGGAGCGGACATAGGCGTCGTGATTGCCCGGCACCAGGCTGACGCGGTCGGCCGGCCCGACGCTCTCCAGCCATTGCCGCGCCGGGGCGAACTCGTTCAGCAGCGCGATGTTGATCAGATCGCCGGTGACCGCGATATGGTCCGGCTGCTGCGCCTGCAGATCGGCGACCAGCCTGTCGAGGATGTCGCGGCGGTGGATCTGGTGCCGGTTGCGTCGCCAGTTCAAGTAGCCGAGCGCGCGCTTGGAGGCGAGGTGACGCAGGCCGGTCTTGGGCGGCAGCGGCAGATGCGGGTCGGACAGATGCGCCAGAGTGAATACGGTCATCGCCCGATCCTGTCGCGACGCCGCACATTGCGAGCCGGTCGCGAACTGCCGCCTGTGAAAACCTCTGCGGTTTTGGCAAGTTGGCCGGACCGGCGCAAGCCTCCGCTGCGCCTTTGGCGGAAGGGACGTCCGGCGGTGACGGCGGTTCAGAATCTACGTTTGAAGTTCGAGCCGGTGCTGACACGGGCGTTTCATCTGTATTGGCGATTCGCGCGCGGCATGACGCTCGGGGCCCGCGCCGTGGTGCTGGACGACCAGGACCGGGTGTTCCTGATCAAGCATTCTTATGTCGTCGGTTGGCATCTGCCGGGCGGCGGCGTCGAGGTCGGCGAGAGCTTCGTCGATGCGCTCGCCCGCGAGCTGATGGAGGAGGGCCGGATCGCGCTGACCGGCGCGCCGGTGCTGCACGGCATTTTCCTCAACAGCCATGTGTCGCCGCGCGATCACGTTGCCGTTTACGTGGTGCGGAATTACCAGCAAGACAGGCAGCCCGAGCCGAACCGGGAGATCATCGCCAGCGGCTTCTTTGCGGCTGATGCGCTGCCGGCCGAAACCACGCCAGGGACGCGGTTGCGGATCGCCGAGGTGCTCGGCGGTAGACCGCCAATCGCGACCTGGCGCTAGCCTCAGCGCGTGTTCCCGAATGCTGGTGTCGCCACCGTTTCACAGCTTGTCTTGCGACCACACACTGGCGACCACACAGATGGCCCATTTCGCCGCTAGTGGCGGTGCAGCATTGTCATGGTCTCGGATTGTCAGCCTCGCCCAAGGCGGGGCGAAAGCCGCCAGCGCGACCATTCATCCCGTATTCCTGCGAGAGGATCGATTTTGACGTCAACTGCACGTGCATTGGTTCGAGTTCTGATCGTTGTCGCCGCGATGTTGGCCGCTGGCCCCGGATGGGCACAGGTTCCTGGCGTCAACGGTAACGGCAGCGCCGCGGCGCCGGCGGCGCCGCCGGCACCGACCGATCCGCTCGGCCGCGAGACGCCGGCCGGCATGGTGGCGGGCTTTATCGCTGCTGCCGCGGAGCAGAACTACGAACGCGCCGCGATGTATCTCGATCTCAGCCAGGAGAAGGATGCCTGGGGACCAAGCGTTGCGCAGCAGCTCCAGCGTATCCTCGATCGCGGCGGCCTGTTGTATTCCCGGCTACGCCTGAGTTCGGAGCCGCAGGGTGACCAGGAAGACGGCCTCGCCCCGGACCTCGAGAAGTTCGGCTTGGTCCGTACCGACCACGGCACGGTCGACCTGCTGGCGCAGCGGGTCGACAGCAAGGACGGCGTCAAGATCTGGCTGGTGTCGGCTCGCACCGTCAGCGAGCTGCCGGAACTGTCCCGCACGGTGCTGTCGAGCTGGGTCGACAGGCTGCTGCCTTACGCCCTGCGCGATGAATACCGCATCGCCGGCGCGCCGGTCGGGCACTGGCTCGCCGTGCTGGTGCTCGCCGTCTTGGTCTATGGCGCGATCTGGCTGATCACCGGCGCGCTGGGGCTGCTGGTGTTCCGGCTGCGCAAGGCGTCCGGCGACTCGCGGATCCGGCGCGTGCTGAGCGCCTCGGCGCTGCCGGTCCGGCTGTTCCTGACCGCCTGGGCGCTGCGGGTTGCGATGGTTCTGGCCGGCGTCTCGATCGTGGCGCGCCAGCACATGTCCGGCGTCACCGAGTTTCTGGCCTGGGTCGCGCTGTCGTGGATCGTCTGGCGGGTCGTCGATGCGCTCGCCGCATTCGCGATCGACCGCATGACGCTGCGCGGCAGGTTGTCGATGCTGTCGGCGGTCACCTTCATCCGCCGCAGCGTCAAGTTCGTCATCATCGCGTTTGCGATCATCGCCGGTCTCAACGCTTTCGGCTACAACGTCACCGCCGGTCTCGCCGCTCTCGGTATCGGCGGTATCGCGATCGCGCTGGGTGCGCAGAAGACCATCGAGCACCTGGTCGGCAGCCTGACCCTGGTCACCGACCAGCCGATGCGGGTCGGCGACTTCTGCAAGTTCGGCGAGACGATGGGCACCATCGAGGACATCGGTATGCGGTCGACCCGCATCCGCACCCTCGACCGCACCGTCGTCACGGTGCCGAACGGCCAGCTCGCAGCGGTGCAGATCGAAAACTACAGCCGGCGCGACAAGTTCTGGTTTCACCCGGTTCTCGACCTGCGCTACGAGACCACGCCGGATCAGATCCGCGCGCTGATCGCCTCCCTCCGGCAAATGCTGCTCGATCATCCCAAAGTCGACGACGATCCCGCGCGGGTCCGATTTATCGGGCTAGGGGCGACTTCGCTCAGGGTGGAGATCTTCTCCTACGTCCACGCCGTGAGCATGGACGAATTCCTGGAGGTCCAGGAAGAACTGAACCTGCGGATCATGGAGCTGGTTGCGGAGGCCGGCAGCGGCTTCGCCTTCCCGTCGCAGACAGTCTATGTCACCCGTGACAAGGGCGTCGCGGTGCCGACGGAGGAGGCCGATGCCACGCAACCTGCCGGCGGTCCCGACGGCGTCACGCCCGCCGCCGCGCCTCAACGGGTTTAGGCCGGGAGCAGTCTGCCGGCGATGGACCTGATGCGGAGGCGGTGCTATCTCGCCTCCGTCATGTCCGATCTGAAACTCACCATCCTGCCCGAAGCCCCCAACGACGCGCACGCCATCGAACGGCTGCACGAGCGTACCTTCGGGCCCGGCCGCTTCGTGCTCAGCGCCTATCGGTTGCGCGAGCATGTCGACCACATCGCCGAGCTGTCGTTCACCGCCTGGATCGGCACGCTGCTGGTCGGCTCGGTGCGGCAATTGCCGGTGACGATCGGCGATACCCCGGCGCTGCTGCTCGGTCCGCTGACGGTCGAGCCGCCGTTCCGCTCGCGCGGAGTCGGTCGGCTGTTGCTCGAACGCGCGCTGGCGGATGCCAGGGCGCAGGGCCACAAGCTGATCGTGCTGGTCGGCGACGAGCCGTATTACAGCCGGGCCGGCTTCAAGAAGATTCCGAAAGGCAGGGTGACGATGCCGGGACCGGTCGATTACGGCCGCCTGCTGGTCGCCGAATTGGTCGAGGGCGCGTTCGATGGCGTCAGCGGCCCGATCCGCCCGGACTGGAGCAGGGCGCGGGCGTAAGCTCACTGCCCAGCGTATTCCGGGGCCCGCGGAGCAGCGAACCCCGGAATCTCTTTTTGCAACAACTTCTGGATTCCGGGTTCGCTCGCTGACGCGAGCGCCCCGGAATGACTTCGGTGGATCAGAACTTCACGTTGGCGAAGGCCCGGACGCCGATGCCGGGCATCAGCACGTTGTCCTTGCTGTAGGAGGTGGCGATGCGGATGTCCTCGTTCAGCAGATTGTTGCCGACGAGGCCGACCAGCATTTCGCGCGCGCCCCAGACATTGGGATCGAGCTTGGTGCGATAGCTCACCTCGGCCTTCAGCAGGTTGTAGCCGGGCGTCGTGGTCTCGGCGATCGGGGCGACGTCGTTCTGCGCGAAGGCGTGCAGCAGGTTGACCTTCATCAGCCAGTTGGCGTCGCGCCAGTACAGGCCGCCGCCGACGCGCATCGGCGGAATCCGCGGCACGTTGGTGCCGTCCGCGAAAGTCGCCCGCACGATGTCGAACTGGTTCTCGATGCCGAAGGTGCCGCCATAGAGCTGGGCGACGTCGAGCTGGCTCTGGAATTCGCCGCCCTTGAAGGTGGCGTCACGCTGCGAATAGATCGCCTGATTGAGTTCCAGTCCGGCGCCGGCCGCGCACTCCACCTCCTCGCAGGTATTGCCGGTCAGGCGGCGATAGATGAAGCCGCTGAACTGCGTGTAGTAGGCGGTGATCTCGAACCGGAACGGACCATCGGCGCGGCGCAGTCCGACCTCGACCGACTTCGCGGTTTCGATCTTCAGGTTCGGGTTGCCGATGTCGAAGGTCGCGGTGGCGTCGTGGCCGCC
This sequence comes from Rhodopseudomonas sp. WA056, assembly GCF_010906995.1. NCBI lineage: Bacteria > Pseudomonadati > Pseudomonadota > Alphaproteobacteria > Hyphomicrobiales > Nitrobacteraceae > Rhodopseudomonas > Rhodopseudomonas sp. WA056. The sequence continues at coordinate 6,594 of NZ_QPFS01000162.1, forward strand.
GCGCGAGAACAGCTCGGCGGGCTTCGGCGCACGCTCGGTGTATTGTCCGGTGATGCTGGCGGACAGGCCCCACGGCAGCGCCTGGATCAGACCCAGGCTCAGGCTCTTCGGCGTGAACGACAGGTTGCGCTGGGTTGCCGGGCCGATCGCGCTCGGGTCGCTGTTGAGGTCGAAGATTTCCGGAATCAACGACGGCGTCGAGCCGGACAGTTCGACGTGCTCGATCCGGCCGGCGACCTGCGCCTTGGTGGTGTTGGTGAACTGCAGCTCGTTGAACACGTAGCCGGCCACCCGGGTGTTCTTGTTCGGGTCGAACAGGCCGTTCAGCGGGCTGCCCGGATCGTCCGGGCTCGGCGCGGTCAGTTCCTGATGTCCGGCCTGCACGCCGACCGCGGTGGTGACCGCCGCGAAGCCGGCGTTGAACGGCGCCAGTTGCACTTCGAGGCGGCCTTCCTGCTCGCGGTTGGTGAAGGTCTGGCGCACGCCATCGGTGGTCGGGTCGCCGGCGGTGGCCTGACCGACCTCGTTGTGCTTGTAGTCCGTGGCGCCGACCCAGAACCGGATCGCGTCGATCGCTGCCGCATCCGGGCGATATTCGCCCTTGGCGTTGAACTTGGTCTGCTTGGCGTCGATCCGGGTGCCGACCTCCGAGCCCTCCACACCGGGGATGCGATACAGCGAATTGTTCTGGGTGATCGACGCACCGATGAAGCCGCCGTCGAACAGATACGAGCCGCCGATCGAGGCACCCGCGGCGGTGGCGGCGGAGTTGGGCTGGCGGCCGTTGAACGGCATACCGGGGGCCGCATAGGGATAGCTCGGCACGTTGTAGTCGCCGGCGTTGCGGCCGTAGACGTCGGCATGGACCGCGACGTTCTTGCCGCCGGCATCGAGCAGCACTGCGCCTTCGACGCCGCGATCGACCGAGCTGACGGCGCTGCGGACTTCGCCGTTCATGCAGCCGGCACCGCCGATCAGCGTCGGCGCCTTGGCCGGCAGGCCGTAGCTCTGGAACGGCTGCGCGCACGGCGGCAGCGCATCGGGAATGCGGTTGTTGGTGGCGCTGACGACGCCGCCGATCGCGGTCGAGCCGTAGCGCAGCGTGGCCGGGCCGCGGATCACTTCGATCTGGTTGGTGGATAGCGGATCGACCGGCACGAAATGGTCTTCGCCGAGGTCGGAGGCGCCGTTGCTGCCGATGCCGTTCTCGATGATGCTGACGCGGTTGACGTCGAGGCCGCGGATGATCGGCCGGCTGGCGCCGCCGGGCGCGTATTGCGAGCCGGTGATGCCGGGCTTGTTGCCGAGCAGGTCGCCGAGCGTGCCGCCGCCGTTGCGGCGGATCTCCTCGTTCGGCACCACCGTGACGGTGGCGAACTGGTCGGTGACGATCGGCAGGATGCCGGGTTGCGCCACCGGTGCGGTCTGCGCCACCGGGGGCGTCTCGGGCTGGGCGGGACCGCGCTGGCGCGTCGTGGTGGCGACGCGGGCGGCCGGGCGCTGCTGCGGTGCCGCCTGATGACGGCGCACGATCGGGCTGGGCGCCGTCACGGTGACCTCGGGCAGGGTGGTGGCGGATTGCGCGAAAGCGACCGGAGCACCGGCGCTGTAGACGGCGAGCGTTGCGGTGCCGAGCAGAAGCCCGGTCTTGAAACGAGATGACATGGTTCGGTCCTGACTGTCCGGCTCACAGTGAGCCGGGATCTGCGGTGACGCAGATCGATCACGAGGCCGCGCAGCGCCGTTTTGCGGCGTGGCGCGATGTTCACGAGGGATCGAGGTCAGGACAGCGGGGGCGCGCGGGGCTGGAATGCGCCGGGCGGAGCGGACGGCTCGACAATGCCGGATGCGGCCAGGCGGTAGTGGATGGCGTGTGCCTGCTGCTGCGGCAGCGTCGGGGGCGCGGCATCCAGCGCCGAGCCGGCCATCGCCGTGACGGCGCAGATCGCGCACAGATCGGCGGCCGCGCCGTGATGACGATCGTTATCCGGTTCGGCCGGGCTGTTGGTCTCCGCGGCTTCGACGATCGCCGTCGCCACCGCTTCCAGGCCATGGATGTGGCCGAATGACAGGGTGAATTGCAGCGCCAGCGCGATCAGCGCCAGCCTTGCCCCCCATCCGATGTTCGCCCGCGCCCAGCTCATCCC
>NZ_QPFS01000163.1:0-8675 GCF_010906995.1 Rhodopseudomonas sp. WA056
AGCCCGGCCCGTTCAACAGCGGCACCATCGAGACCAAGCCGCTGGTGATCGTCCCCGGCTCCGCCGAACCGATGAAGCCGGTCCGGGTCAAGACGGTTCAGGTCAAGTCTGCTCCGATCAAGCTCGCTTCCGCGGTGGCCGCGCCGCCGGTTACCAGTGCAATCCCGCCGCAGCGTCGCGATCCGGCGGAAACCTCCGGAACTGCCATCGCCCGCGCCGAAACCCGGCCGGAAACGATCCCGCAGCCCGCCGGTCACGGCACCGGCCAAGGCGTCCTCGGCGTGCTTCCGGCCTCCAGTGTGCCGTCTCGAAATTCTCAAGCCCTGGCCTATGCCGACACCGCTGCCGCGCCGGCTCCCGCCGTCCAACAGCAAGGCGCGATCAAGACGGTTGCCCATACCGGCTGGATCATCCAGGTCGGCGCTCTGGAAAGCGAAAACGAGGCGCGCAAGCGGCTGGAAGCGGCGCGGGAACAAGCCAGCGGTCTGCTCGGAAAGGCCGATCCTTTCACCGAGACCGTCACCACCAAGGGCGATCGCAAGCTGTATCGCGCCCGGTTCGCCGGCCTGGAACGCGACGAAGCCGAGGCGGCGTGCCGCAAGCTGAAGCGCTCCGACATCTCCTGCTTCACCATCAAGAACTGATCGCCGCCGCAAGGCCGTTTTCCGAACGCGACCGGACCTGTCCGGTCGCGTTCGCATTTGTGGCAGCCGGGGGCGCCACAGAACATCGTCCTGCAACGATCCTGCGGGCGGATCTCGCGACGAAACCACTCGTCAATGATTGATCGATAAGAGTTGAATCAACGGCCACGCCGAAACGGTGGGCGACCCGGGGCGTCAATTCGGGGATCAGGACACTCGCAGTCTGTAGCGTAAAGTTGCGTTGCTGGAGTTAGCTGCGATGCGTGCGAAGCAAGGTATCCTTGGCCGCGTTTACCCGGGCGGCAAGGTACGTCGACCCCCCTTGGTCGGGATGCAATTTCTTCATCAGGGTGCGGTGGGCGCGCCCGATCTCGTCCGGCCCCGCGCCCGGCTGCAGGCCAAGGATCTGATAGGCTTCCTCGGTCGTCATTTTGCTGCCCGACGGCTGGCTTCGCTGCCCCCCTGCCGTGTCTCCATGCGCGTTTTGACGCCAAGCGGGAAACCGGCGGTCCAGATAGCTTTCGAGTAGCGCACAGCTCTCCGCGTCAAAGCCCGCAAGCATTGCCGCAAGCTCGCCGAGGTCGAACTCGTCGAGCGAACGGCCGGCATTGGGGCCTTTCAGGATCTGTCCGGTCATCGCGCCGCTGTCGTGATCCAGCAGCATTTCAAGATAGTGCGACCGAACCGTCGAGGCCTGGCCGCGCGAGCGCGCTCCGCCGCCGAACAGGCCGCCGAGATTGCCGAAGCCGGCGTTCTGGAGCGGTGTCCAGCCGAGCAGCCCGGCGCCGAACAGACCGAGCGGTATCGCCACCGCCAGTTCGCCCCTGACGCCTGTGAACAGGGCTGCGGCCAGCGCGACCACACCGCCTGCGATCTTCAGCGCGCGTGCCAGCACCGCCGGGTTGGCGGACCGGAGCATTTGCAGCAGCGTGTACAGCACCAGAACGGCGATAGCGCCGGCAATCAGCGTAGGCATGGCGACAATATAAGGCGAGGCATCGGAAAAAGCACCGGGCCGCAGTCCAGCTCGACTACCGCATCTGACTGAGCAACAGCGCAGCTCCGCCGCCACTGCCGGCGAGCCGCTGCAGCGCCGCGCGGCCGCCTGCCGCATAGGCCGCGGCGGCGCGCAACAGTTCGCGGAGCTGCGCTGCGGCGCCAGGATCGAACCTGCACCATGCTCCACCGCTCAGTCGCGCAATCTCTCGGAAAGTCTGCTCAGCGACCGGGTCGCCCCCTTCCTGGAACAGGAAGACCGGCACTTTCAGCATGCCGAGCTCACCCGCTCGGGCACAAAGCTCATCGGCCTGCTCTTCCATAGCATCGCCGACGAACACGATGGCGCGCACCCCGGAGGCGATCGCCTCCTTGCGGGCGTCCGACAGCACCCGACCGATCTGGGTGTGACCGCCGCGGCAGTCGATCTTGCCCATCAGCCGCGCCAGCTCGGCGCTCGACGAAATCCAGCCCGAGGCCCGGCATTCGTTGAAGCCGCGATAGTACACCAGGCGGATGTCCAGACGACCGGTCGCTTCAGCCTCGCGGAACATGTCGGCCTGCAGCGCGCAGGCCATGTCCCACGTCGGCTGCCGGCTCATCGTGGCGTCGAGAGCGAACACCAGACGGCCGCGCGCGCCGACTGCATCGGGCGCCATCGCCCGCGCCCTGGCGACGAAGGCGGCAATCTCCGCCGACGACGAAGGCGCCACCGTCTCGTTTTCGCGGACGGAAGGCTGGATCGAAACTGGAGTCGGCTCGCGGGACATCGGCACTCGCTAAAGGCTCTGCGAGACCTATGTGGCGACGGCCGGATCGAGCGTCAATGCGGTCGGCCAAAGAGCTATTTCGCCGATGCCACCGTGCCGGGACCGTGGGGGCGCGGACTTCGTCCGATCGCGATGCCGCCATCGTCCAGGAACTTGTCGAGCGACGCCGCGATCGCGTTCTTGACGCGCTCCGGCCCTCGATCGCTCATCTCGGTGTGCTGAAAGCCGGTCTTGACCACGGTGATCCCGGCCTGATCGCAAACATCGGGGTCCGGCACCACGCCCGGATCGGCCTTGAACACCGGATCCTCCGACCGGAACGTCAGAGTTTTGAACTTGCCGTCGATCATGAAAGGCACCCGCAGATTGTCGAGCGTCACGACACGCCGGATCAACTCGGGATTGAGTTGCGCGTAGTACATCGAAATGTCGCCGCCGTTGGAATGTCCGACCATGGTGAGGCGACGGTAGTCGGCATTGGGAACGATCGTCTTCAACTGTGCGATCGCGAAGTCGATGTTCGCAACGCCCTTCTCGTACACCGGCAGTCGCCCGACATACGGTTCGCCGACCTTGGTGACCAGCGGACCATCGGTCGGCAGATCGTGCTGAATACTCACGGCCAGATAGCCGCGCACCGCGAACAGGTTGGCAAGGAAGGAGTACTCGGTGAACTTCACCGTGTTGCCGTGATTGAGAACGACGACCGGAAGCTCGGCCAAGCCGGCGTCGGCCTGCATTTCCTTGTCGCGTCGAACGGCGACGGCGACTTCCACCGGCCGTTGACGCGAGGCGTCGTAGAAGGTCAGCGTCTGATGCCGGATCGCCCATTTCGAGGCGGTGAAGTAAGCCACCGCCGAAACGAGGCACAGTGCCAGAAGAACTGTGATTCCACGTGCCATCATCCATCCCGCGTCGATCGGAAGCCCTGCCCGAAACGATCGACAATGGGACTATAAATCACAGTCGTATGACAGAAAGATCAAAGATTAGCAGATCGACGCCACCTCGTTGGGCATCTGCACAATGCCCCGCCAGCGCGCGGCCATCATTCTCCACGGCGGTTGCAGACGATCGAAATCTCCCGAGAAGAAGCCGTCTCGCGCAATGCCGTCCTCATTCGGGCTTCCGGATCACCACCAAGGTCGGACCGATCCGGACGTCGCGCAACTACGCGCCGACGATGTCGTGCAGCTCCAGCGGCGTGCCGGCCTGGGCGAACCACTCTGCGCGGTTGGCGGCGCGGCGGCGACCGCGCTCGTCCAGCGGCAACTTCAGCCTGCGCAGCAAATCAGTGACCTCCTCGCGCGCAGTCACGTGCCCCATGCTCGGCCGGGTGCCGAGGGTCGTCTCGTCGAGCTGATCCAACGCCGTCAGTCCGCGCGGAAAGAACTCCCGGTACACGACGCGCTCGGCGAACCCGTCGAGCGGCCGGAAACCGATCCGCATCGCGAGTTCCTTCAACCCGGCGGCGACCACCCGGTTGTTTCGCGATCCGAGTGTCGACAGCCGATTGCGAACGACGATCCAGTCGGTGTCGGAACCGTCGAGCTGGCGCCGCCGCCGCCGCGCATCGATCACCATCGCAGCGTAGTGACTTTCGCCCGTTACTTCGAAGGTCGTCGGGTCGACGGTCCCGAGCACGTCGAAATCGAGAAAGCTGTCGTTGATCGGCGTCACCAGCGTGTCGGCCATCGAATGCGCCAGTCGCATCAGATAACTATCCGATCCCGGCGTATCGATCACGATGAAGTCGTGATCGTGCTCGACGGCAGCGACCGCGTCGGCGAATTGCTGAAATTCGGCAGCTTCGTTGTCGGCGACCTGCATGGTCTCGCCGAGGCTGAGGCAGCAGTGCCGCGGCAATTCGAGATCGAGCCCGGCGTGCTCCGACCAGGCGCTGCGATTGGCGACATAGCGGGTGAAGCTCCGCTGCCGGCAATCGAGATCGATCGTCGCCACGCGCTGACCGGCCTTCAGCAACGCTACCGCGATGTGCAGCGCCAGCGTCGATTTTCCGGAGCCGCCCTTCTCGTTGCCGAGCACGATGACCCGCGCCGGGCCGGACTGATTTTCGGAAGCCTCAATCGGCATCGATCTCCCCTTCGCCGTTGATCTTCAAATCGGTGACGACGAGGGTCAAGCAAATTGCTTAAGTTCGATCGGGACGGAAGCGGCTTCGCGCTTCATGATGAATCCGGCACGCGTCTTCAGCCCGCCGTCAGGCTTAACGCTGCCGCCGGTCGGTCGCCGCGGTGGCGGTCGGCAACACGGCTTGATAAGATCGGATTCCTTTCCGCAGCCGCCTCGTGCGGCATGGTCCCGCTGATCGCGATCGAGCTTTCGATGTCCAGTCCTCCCGTCGTCGCCCGCACCATCCCCGCTCTCCGCCGCGCACTCGCCGAGCTACGCCGGCGCAATGCCAGCGTCGCGCTCGTGCCGACCATGGGTGCCCTGCACGACGGGCACCTGTCGCTGGTGCGGCTGGCGAAGCGGCGCGCCGACAAGGTGGTGGTCTCGGTGTTCGTCAATCCGACCCAATTCGCCCCGCACGAGGATTTCGGCTCGTACCCGCGGACCTTCAAGGCCGACGCCGCCAAGCTCGCCGCCGAGAACGTCGACCTGATCTGGAATCCGGACGTCAAGGCGATGTACCCGGAAGGCTTCTCCTCCAGGATCATCACCGAAGGTCCGGCCGTCGCCGGCCTTGAAGATCGCTTCCGTCCGCATTTCTTCGGCGGCGTCGCCACCGTGGTCGGCAAACTGTTCAACCAGTGCCGGCCGGACGTCGCGGTGTTCGGCTCGAAAGATTTCCAGCAGCTTCGCGTGGTGACGCGGATGGCCGTGGATCTCGACATGGGCGTGAAGGTGGTGGGCGCGCCGACGATGCGCGAACGCGACGGCCTCGCGATGTCGTCGCGCAACGTCTATCTGTCGGACGAAGAGCGCGTGCTGGCGCCGACGCTGTACCGGGCGATGAAAGAGGTCGCCAGGCGCATCAAGGCCGGCAAGAGCATCGACGCCTCCCTGGCGGCCGGTGCCGAACTGATTACTGGCGCAGGCTTCGTGCTCGATTATCTCGAAGCCCGCCATGCGGAATCACTGGCTCCGATCAAATCCCGCAAGGACGGTCCGATCCGACTGCTGGTCGCCGCCAAGCTCGGCAAGACCCGGCTGATCGACAACATCGCGGTCTGAGACCGCATAGGTTCTCGACGACGCGGCGGCGGACGTCGCCTACAGCAGCCCGAGCTCCCGCAATTCGCGGCGCATCGGCTCCGGCATCGCCGCGATCCCCTCGGCGGCGTTGCCGAGGTCCTGCGGCGCGTCCACCGCGGTGAGATAGCGCCAGCCCTGGAACGGTCGCATCGGACGCGGGCTGACCGGGTGCACCTTCGGTTCGAGCACCAGCCGGCAGCGACTGATTCCTTCACCGTCGCGAAATGGCTCGATCGCGGCCAGCTTTTGCCGCGCCGCGATCTCGCCCCGGATCACCCAATACAGGGATCCGCCATCGAGCAGTTCGGCGTCCCGCTTCGGGACCATTCGGGTGATGTGGATGTGCCGGCCGGCCTGCTTGGCGCGTTCCGTCACCCGCTGGGTCAAATCCTTCACCGACTCGCAGCCGACGGCGAGCTTGATCAGATGCAGTGCCATTGAGTCCAAGTTTCCTGCGCCGGCCGACGCCGCCGCTCAGTTATCCGAGGCCGGAGCTCCCGGCGCAAGCTGCACCGGCGCGAGCGGCTTCGGCTTCGGAGGAGCGGGCGGCCTCTTGGCCGGCGGGGTCGGCGCGGGAGCACCGTTTGCGCTCTGATTGGCCGTCGCCTGGGCAGCGGCCGGGGGAGCGGAAGCCCTCTTGGCCGCCGCCGCGGGGGCGGCCTTGGCATTGGCTGCGGCACCATGCACGGCGGGCGCGGCGGCCGGTCGGGCCGAACCGGCACTCGCAGCGCCCTGCCCAGGCTCCGGCGCCATGATGCTGACAGGCGGAATCGAGGCCGACGTCGGGAAATCGATATCGGTGGGTTTGCCGCTCGGGGCTTCCGTGACTGCCGCGGGTGCCGGCACGGCTCCCTGCGCAGGGGCCGCGGCACCGTTTGCGGCCGCGCCGCCGAAGCCGGCCGACATTGGGCCGCCCCAGCTCGGGGCGTAGCGGGTCAAGGTGGTCTCGTAGAGATGCTCGCCGATGTTGGCTGCGATCCGGCTGGTGTCGGTGAGCGATCGAAACGCCGGGCAGTCGGTCGGCTGGCAGCGATCCTGCGACGCCAGCACGTAAGCGATCAGGCCGTAGCGGTCGCGCTCGATCGCGCGGCGCAGGCGTGCCAGCTCCGGCGTCATCTGCTTGTCCGCAGCGGCGGCATCCCCCAGCGCGGTCAGTCGGGCCAGCCGGGCCGACGCATAGGACACAGCGGCCGCAACGGTCTCCGGCGAACTGAACAGCGCTTTTTCGCAGGCCGAAAGCACCATGTCGCCGGCGAGGTCGTCGACACACGCAAGCGCCGGAATCGCCTTGGCGACCGGGTCACGCGCCTCGCCCGGAGCCTGCGCGGTGGCGCCCGCATTGCCGAGACCGCGAACGCCGGCATAGCCGGCCAGACCGATCGCACCGAGCGTGATTACCACCAGCGCGCCATTGGCGAACGACTTATCGGCGCGCAGCAGCGTGATCAGCACCAAGAGCGCCACGAAGGCCGCAACCGCCACCATCGCCCACATCGGAAAAGCCGGTGAATGAAGAATTCGGTCGAGCGACGCCGACCAAGCAGCCCAATCCATGCGCGTTGTCCCCTATGCGCCGATCCAGCGACTGAACACCGGCTTTACGACCAAAATTGGCGCAACGAGAAAATGCGCAAGAGCAACGGAAAAACGGTTCAAGACAAAGCGAGAGTCAAAGAAACAGCGCCAGACTTGGCGACAGAACGCCAAACTTGGGAAACACCGGAAGGCGCGCGGAAGAGCAAAGAGCGAAAGACTCGCCGAAACAGTCCCCGAGATCGCTGCCCCTGCCTCCGTGAAGAGGAGTCGGGACAGCGATGATGATCTCAGAGGCAGTTAAGTCCTGGAGTGGATGACGACGCGCGGCTCAGCAGACGCTGAGCTGGCTTTCCTTGGCGACTCGCTCGAACGCCTCGGACATATTCTTGATGCGATACTGACAGTCAGACCCATCGGTCGGGAGCAGCCGGACGATTTCATAAATCCCGCTGGCTGCCGGACGGGCAACGTTGCTGGCGGTAAAATAGACCGATTCACCTACCACGAACTTGTGCTTCAACGCTCAACTCCTGCGCCACTTGATTACCGATCCGCCCCTTGTCGCCGGGTGTGATCGGTTCCCCCCAAGCCCCGCGCGCTTATAGCACGCGAGGAGGTCTCCTGGCCAGTGATTCACGCATGGCTGGCGCCCCGATTTTGCTTGTTTTTCAGCGATCTAGGCGGTGACAAGCCCGAAACGACGGGGCGCTGGGAATGAATCCCCTTGAGTCAGGCGGTTTCGAATTTGTCGATGATCCAGGTCTCGGCCAGGGCCGCCTGAGTCCATTCCTGGAACGCGGGCAACGCCATCATCACCTCCATGTAGCCCTGGACGATCGGATCGACCTCGACCGCGTAAGTCCGGAACCGGTGCACGACGGGGGCGAACATCGCGTCAACGCCGGTGAAGCGGCCGAACAGATACGGCCCGAACCGGCCGTAGCGGTGCCGGCAGTCGGTCCAGATCTCCTGAACCCGGGCGATATCGGCGTGCGCTGCGTCCGACAGCGGCTTGGCGCCCACCGGCCGGTGGATGTTCATGCCGCACTCGTTGCGAAGCGCGGCGAAGCCCGAGTGCATCTCGGCCGATACCGACCGCGCGTGAGCCCGCGCGGCGACGTCATCGGGCCAGAGCTGGGCCTTGGGAAAGCGCTCGGCGGCGTATTCGATGATCGCCAGCGAATCCCAGATGGTGACGTCGCCATCGACCAGAACCGGGACTTTGCCGGCGGCCGTGAAGGCGAGGATGCGCCGCTTGTCGGCATCGCCGGTGTAGAGCGGGATCACGACCTCGTCGAACTCCACCCCGGTCGCCCGCAGCGCGATCCATGGCCGCATCGACCACGACGAGTAGTTCTTGTTGCCGATCACCAGCGTCCGCGCCATGGCCGAAAACTCCCTTCATTTCCCGCAGCGAAGCATCGATCGGCAATCAATCCACGGCCGATGCGGCTGTCAATCTGTCGAGGTTGCGGCGCGCCGACCAATGCGGCACGTCCTAGCAGATGAC
>NZ_QPFS01000164.1:0-8673 GCF_010906995.1 Rhodopseudomonas sp. WA056
GCCCGTGCGGGTGCGATCGGCGGCGACAGAACCTCCGGCCGGAATTCGGGCGCGCGCGCCGCCGGCTCCGGCGCGAAGCTCGCCGATTTCGGGGGTCTGACGTCGTTTTCCGGTCCGCGCTTACCAAACACCTCGATACTCCAACACCAGGCTTACTTGGCCCGCAGCTTCTCCAAGATCGGTGCCAGGAAGGAGCCTTTCGACTTCTTGGCTTCACCGCGCCCGGTCAATCGCTGAGCGATCTGCAGGAACATCTCGGTCGTCTTGTGATTCGCGGCGATCTCCGCGATCATCTGGCCGTTGTTGGCGGCCGCGCCGAACATCTGCGGATCGAACGGGATCGAGACGATCGGAGGGCTCTCGATCGCCTTGGCGAACTCGGCGGTGGAGATCTCGGGTCGCTTGGGCACGCCGACCTGATTGAGGCAGTACAGCGGTGGACGGTCGTTCGGCCGCGCCGCCTTCAGAAGGTCGATCAGGTTCTTGGTATTGCGCAGATTGGCGAGGTCCGGCGTCGCGACGATCAGGATGTCGTCGGCGGTGATGAGGGACCGTTTGGCCCATCCGGTCCATTGGTGCGGAACGTCGAGCACGATGCACGGCATCGTGGCGCGTAACGTATCGAAGATCGCGTCGAACGCTTCAGTGCCGAAATCGTAGACCCGGTCCAACGTCGCCGGTGCGGCGAGCAGGCTGAGGTGATCGGTGCATTTCGACAGCAGCCGGTCGACGAATGCGGTGTCGACCCGGTCGGGCGAGAACACCGCCTCGGCGATGCCTTGCGGCGGGTCCTGGTTGTAGTCGAGGCCGGCGGTGCCGAAGGCGAGATCGAGGTCGGCGACCACCGAATCCAGTGCCAGATCGCGGGCGATCGCCCAGGCGACGTTGTGGGCGACCGTCGAGGCGCCGACGCCGCCCTTGGCGCCGACCACCGCGATGATGCGGCCGACCGCCTTGGCTTCGGGCGCCGAAAACAGATTGCAGATCGAGCGCACCACGTCGATCGGCTGCACCGGCGCGATCGCGTAGTCGCTGACGCCGCGGCGGACCAGCTCGCGGTATAGCGTGACGTCGTTGACCTTTCCGATCACGATGACCCGCGTCCCCGGATCGCACACCGTGGCGAGCTGGTCGAGACCGGCCAGCACGTCGCTGCGGGCGTCGGTCTCGAGCACGATCACGTTCGGCGTCGGAGCCGAGCGATAGGCCTCGATTGCAGCGGCGACGCCGCCCATCTGGATCTTCAGGTGGGCTTTGGCGAGGCGGCGGTCCTCGCCCGCGGCCTGCACCGCGGTCGCGGTTTCGACGGTCTCGCAGAAGGCTTGAACCGACACGCGCGGCGCCGGCGCGATGTGCTCGTCCGGCCCGGAGTCCGGGGCGGCGGTCGCCGATTCGTCCTGGTTCTGGCGCGAGTAGCTGATCATTGTCCGGCGTTGCTCAACTTGGTCTTGTCGGTGGTGTCCGGTTTGGTGGTGCGATAGACGTCGTTGGTCACCATGCGACGCGCGGTATAGGCCGGCGTCTCCGGCCGCGGTTGCACCAGGTCGGCCGGATTCTCGACCATTGCGGCGAGGTTCCGCTGGTTGGCGCAGCCCAAATTCCAATACGGGCGGTTGTCGTAGTAGCCCTTGTTCTTGATGCTGGGGCCGATGTCTTCCGGCCACAGCCCGCAAGGCCCGGCGACGGCGGTGATCTTCGGATAGATCAGACGGATGGTCGCGAACGTGCGCGGATCCGCAGGGCGATAGTGTTTCACGGTGACGCCGCGCGGCGGCACGCCGTTGGCGGACAGCACCGATTGGATTTCCCGGATCGTATCCGATGCGGCGCGGGCGTTGGGCGTGTCGGAGGGCACCTCGGCGATGATCGCGCCGGTGCCTTCACGGAGCCAAGCCTGGCCGAGCTCGGCGACTTCGGCGCGTTGAAGCGCGGTGAGACCGCCACGGCCGTTTCCGACGAACACCTCGACGGTGCGGTCGGCCTCGCGGATCGCGATCGGATGGCGCTGCCGATAGTCGGTCGGAATGCTCTGGGTGACTTCGACTTCCCGCTTGGTATGGGTGCAGGCCCCGAGCGAAAGGGAAAAACAGATCAGGGCGGCCCCGAGACCGAGGCCGCGCATCGCTCTGGCGGAAGTAGGCAATGTCATCGTCTTGTCCTCGCTCCGCCTAGTCGGTGATGAAGCCGAAACGGCCGCGATAGGTGCGTGCCGGCTCGCTCCGCCCGGGAACGCCGTAGAGCTTGTTGAGGCTGCCGAGCAGATCGCTCTGTGGATCGGAGGCGTCGGCGAAGCCGTCGTCGGGCCGCGACAGATCTTTCTGTGCCACCGCCCGCACCACGTAAGGAGTGACCAGCACCATCAGTTCGGTCTGGCGATTGATGTAGTCGCGGCTGCGGAACAGCGTTCCGAGAATCGGCAGTTGTGCGGCGCCCGGCATGCCGTTGATCGCCTGCTTGGTCTGCTCCTGGATCAGGCCGGCCATCGCCAGCGAGCCGCCGGAGGGGATCTCCAGCGTGCTTTCGACCCGGCGAGTCTTGATCGACGGCACCGACAGGCTGTTGATGACGACGGCGTTGTCGCTCGACACCTCCGAGACTTCCGTCATCACCTTCAGGCTGATCCGTCCTGCGGTCATGACCACCGGGGTGAAATTGAGCAGGATACCGAACTTCTTGAACACAACCGACGGGGTACAAACGCCGTTGGTGCAGGTGACACCGCTCGGCACCGGAAATTCGCCGCCGGCCAGAAACGTCGCGGGTTCGCCGGAAATTGCCGTCAGGTTCGGTTCGGCGAGGGTGCGCACCACGCCCGCGCTCTCCATCGCCCGCAGGGTCGCGGTCACCGACGGCAGCGATCCGAATTTAGTGGTCAGCGCATTGTTGGGCACAAGCGCGCTGCCCGATTGCGTGAACGGGTTGGTGTTGTTGAAGTTCACCACGGCGGTGCCGTAGGCCATGTTGGCGCTGAGATCGACTCCGAGCTGCTTGACGATGTCGCGCTGCACCTCGGCGACGGTGATCTTCAGCATCACCTGGTCGCGACCGCGGACCGCGATGTTGTTCACCACCTTCTTGTCGTCGCCGACCAGACGGGCGGCCAGATCGAACGCCTGCTGCGCCTCGATCGGGGAGGCCACCGAGCCGTTCAGCATCACGCCTTCGCCGAGTCCTTCGACGTGGATGTCGGCGGTCGGCAACGTCTGCTTGAGCGCGGTCCGGATGCCGTTGAGGTCGCGGGTCACGGCGATGTCGTAAGCGGCGATCTGCCGGCCGGTCGAATCGAAGAATACAATGTTGGTCTGTCCGACCGCGGCACCGATGATGTAGGCACGCTGCGCCGACCGGATCACCGCATTGGCGATTTTAGGATCGGCCACCAGCACGTCCTTGATGTCGCGGGGAAGGTCGATCACCATCGACTTCCCGATGCCCAGCGCGACGGACTGCGCGTTCAGCCCGCCGGACGCAGCCGGCGCGGCGCGGTAGTCGCTTGCGTGGGCTGCCGTCCAGGCCGGGATCAGTGTCAGCACCGCTGCGGTGGAGAGTGCGATGGCGGTGCCGCGCAGGGATCGCGTCGATCGAAGGCCGGTTCTGCGGTTCATTTCCGTCCCCCGATCATTTCGACGTCTGGGTGGTGACGCCGTAACGCACGATATTGACGGAGTCGCGCTTGGCGTCGTTTTCGGTCGTGGACGGCTGACCGGCGTCGGCGAGGCTGCGAAGCGCCAGCGCCAGCGTTCCGCTCTGCCGCGCCCGCGCCAGGTATTCGGCCTGCTCGGGCTTCAGCTCCAGCGTCGCGGTCTTGCCGACCACGACCTTCTGGCCATTCTTCTCCTCGATTGTCTGGTCGACCGCGAGTACGCGGACGTTGCTCAGAATGATCTCGGACACGATCTGCTCGCCGCTCGGACGATCCGAGTTCTTTTCTCGCTTGGACAGGATCACGTCGACGCGGTCATTGGGCAGGATGAAGCCGCCAGCGCCTGTTTCCGGAGAGATCTCGGTCGAAATCGCGCGCATGCCGCTCGGCAGGATCGCGGCCATGAAGCCGGAGCCGTTGGCCTTGACCAGTTTCTGCTCGCGGATCGGCTCGCCGGCGATGAACGGCGATCGCGCGATAGATCCGGCGAGATCGGTCGTGGCGTTGGGTTGGTCGTTGCGGCGGATGAAATGCGAGCTGGCCGTAGCGGAGGGCCAAGTCTGCCATTGCAGATCACCGGGGGCGACGGCCTGGCCGAGCGGAATATCGTTCTTGGCGACCAGGACCTCGACCGTTTGCATTTTTGCGACCGGCTCGGCGGGGGCCTGCGGCTGCGGCCCGGCGGTGCTGGCCAGATAAGCGGCGACGCCGCCGGCACCGACTGCGATGGTCAGGACGACAATGCGCGCGGTATTCATACGCTTCACTTTCCACATGACACGGGCGGCGCACCCGCCGCAGTGAGGCGAGTTGACCAGCTATTCGTCAAAGCATGGTTAATGAGGCGTATCTAAATCGCGTTAACGGGAAGTTCCTGCGCTGTCAGTGCAGCGTGAACCGGGCGAGGTCGACCGCCCCGATCCAGTCGGTTTGCGGATACACCGCGAGCGCGCCCATCGCCAGCGCGATGCCGTAGGGGATCCCGGTCTCCTGGGCATGGAGTCGCAGCAGCCAAGTCTGGCCGGCGAACACATAGGGCAGCGGCCACTGCCGGAAGCTCAGCAGCAGCAGCGTCAGCGCGCCGCCAAACAGCGAGGCGTAAAGCAGAAAGTCCAGCAGGTCGCCGAAGCCGAACCACAGCGCCGCCGCCGCCGCGACCTTGGCGTCACCACCCCCGATCCAGCCCATCGCGAAGCATCCGAACGCCACGGCCAGCACTGCTGCGCCGGCGCCGATATGCATGCCGAACACGGCGAGGCTCATGCCCGACATCGGAGCGAGCACGAGGAAGCCTGCCAGCAGCAGCAGCGATACACGATTGGAGATCGTCATCGTGAGCAGGTCGCTGGTCGCGGCGAACACCATCAGCGCGGGAAACAGCAGCAGGCGGAGAAGATCAGCGATCATGATCGGGTCTCGCCGAAGAGGCAGGGCAAAGGTGGTCGCGACTTGCGCCGACCACGCCGGTCAGCTTACCGGGCAGAGGTGAATGATCGGGAAACGACAGCGGCCGCTCACCAAATCGTTGCGATCCGCATCGCGACTGCCACGATGCCGAGCACGAGCGCCGCGCACACGGCCGCCCGGGCGTCGAGATCTCGGAGGTCGAGCCGCGAGACCCTCTGTTTCGAAGCACGGTTAACCACGCTGTTCATGATTGCCCAGGCATTTCCGTTGTCGTCCTGAAGCCGGTCGCGGAGCAAAAAGGCCTCGGATAACCGAGGCCTTTGCCTATCAATCAGCCGCGACGCATCACTTCGCCAGTTCGTCCTTGATCTTGGTGAAGTTGGTCGAAAGCTGGCCGCCGACGCCCTGAACGGCGGCGATGATCGCCAGTGCGATGCCGGCGGCGATCAGGCCGTACTCAATGGCGGTGGCGCCGGATTCGTCCTTGATGAAACGCGCAACGATGTTCTTCATCGGGTAGCTCCATGTACACGTGGCTGTCGAACTCTGTTTGGTCTTGCCGGCGTTCTCAGCACCGTGACCATGGAACTAACCGTATGGGGTGGAAATTGCAGTGCAGTTAATTCGATTGCGTAAAAATGGGGGGATCGGGTGTTTCGGCCGCACTTATCCGGGACGGTAAATGTGCTGTTAATTTGAAGTAATTGTCGACGAAAGTCAGGCTGCACCGGCGTCTCGTTACCTTGCTTCATGCCCCTCGAAAGGTCGTCTGCTTCAAAACCGGACAAACTCGATCGAATCCTCAGCATTCGATTTGCAGTTCGTTCATCAATTGGCGTCACCCTCGCTCCATCGGGCGCCGGCACCGCTGCGTATCGCTTAGGTCGGCTCGTAAACGTCCCGGAGTTGAGTATGTCGTCGATCCTCACGCGCCGCCTCGGCGCAACCTTGTTCATTCCTTCGCTGCTGCTGGGCTTGCTGTCGGCATCGGCGACCGCCGGCACCGAGGATTCGATTTCGGTCAATGTCGATCAGGCCAAGCTGATCAGGCTGCCGCAGGACATCGCCACCATCGTGGTCGGCAATCCGTTGATCGCGGACGTGACCTTGCAGCCGGGTGGCATGGTGGTCGTCACCGGCAAGGGCTACGGCGCCACCAACGTCATCGCGATGGACCGCAAGGGCGCGATCGTCGCCGATCGGCTGATCCAGGTCGAAGGGCCTTCCGACAAGGTCGTGACAGTGTATCGCGGTATCGACCGGGAATCCTACAGTTGTGCGCCGATCTGCGAGCGTCGGGTGACGCTGGGCGATTCCGAAAACTACTTCAAGTCGACCATGGATCAGACCGGGAAGCTCAACGAGCAGGCGAGCGGCGCATCGACTCCCAAGACGAATTGAGGACGGCAGAGGCCGGCCGATCCGGGTTCCCGCCGGCGCCGTATGGTTGACGAACGCCTAACGTCGCGTGGCATTTTGCTCCAATCCTGCGAAACACTTCAACAATGTGTTGCGATTAGTTTCGGCGGCGAACAAGTCGACTGACGGAAGAGGGATGCGGGTCGATGCCGTCCATCGTTTCACAGGCACGCAGATTCCGCCGCGACCGGCGCGGCGCCACCGCGGTCGAGTTCGCGATGGTTGCTCCGATCTTCTTCGCCTTGCTGTTCGCGATCATCGAAATCTCGATGATCTTCTTCGCAGGGCAGGTGCTTGAAACCGCGGTGCAGGATTCGTCTCGTCTGATCCTGACCAGGCAGGCGCAGGAATCGGCGATGAACCAGGAGGGCTTCAAGACCGAGGTCTGCAATCGCGTCAAGGCGCTGCTCGATTGCGGGGTCGTCCGAGTCGACGTGCAGAACTACGGCAGCGACTTCAGCAATGTCAGCCTCGTCACCCCGATCGACAACGACAAGAACTTCATCGACAATATGAAGTACGACATCGGCGGACCGGGTGACATCATCGTGGTGCGGGTATTTTATCAGTGGCCGCTGTTCGTCACCAGGCTCGGTTTCGATCCATCGAACCTGGCCGGCGGCAAGCGCCTGTTGACGGCGACCGCCGCGTTCCGCAACGAGCCCTGAGCGAGACCCGTGATGCGCGCCCCCACTGATCGTCTGCGCCGTGCGCGCTTGCTGCTGAGGAGGCTGCGAACCGACCGCCGCGGCGTGGCGGCGACCGAGTTCGCGATCATCGTGCCGTTGATGTTGTTGATGTTGCTGGCCACCGTGGAAGTGACCTCGGGGATTGCGGCCGACCGCAAGGTGACGCTGGTGGCGCGAACCCTGTCGGACCTGGTGTCCCAAGCCACCAGCGTCACTGACAACGACATGAAGAGCGTGTTCGCAGCGAGCTACGGCGTGCTGGCGCCGTATCCGACCGCTGGCGCAAAGGCGACGATCACGGAAATCTACATCGACAAGAACAACGTCGCGAAAGTGCTCTGGAGCAAGTCGGGAACGGTGACGCAGAGCGGCACCACGGCATCCGCCGCGCTCACCGCGTCTCCCCACGGTCAGGGCGACACCATCGGTATTCCGGACGGTCTCAAAGTCGCCGATACGTTCCTGATCTTCAGCGAGTTCAGCTATTTGTATCAGCCGGCGATCGGCTATCTGGTGCCGAAGGCGGGCGTGAGCCTGAGCGATACGGCCTACACCCGGCCGCGGCAAAGCAGATGCGTCAACTACCCTCAGGCGGTCGCCTGCCCCTGAGGATTCGCGCCCTGTCGATCGCGCGAGGATCGTCCGGCGGCAAGTCGAGCGGCGGCTATTCGGGCACAGATTCCGGGAGGCAAAAAGAAACGGGGCCACGCTGATGGCGCGGCCCCGTTCGGTTCAGAACCGAAATCTGCTCAGCTTGCAGCGCGCAGATTGTCGGCCGACGACTTGCCAGAGCGGCGATCGGCAACGATTTCGTAGCTGATCTTCTGGCCCTCGCGCAGGGTGCCGAGACCGGCACGCTCGACTGCGCTGATGTGCACGAACACGTCGTTGCCGCCGTCATCCGGCTGGATGAAGCCGTAGCCCTTGGTGGCGTTGAACCACTTCACGGTTCCCATGCTCACGGGTGGTAGTCCCTTCTCAATATAGACACGGTCGATACCCACTTGGTCTCAGGTGGGCTGGTGAGATCGAATTTTTGGAAGGGTCGTCAGCGTCTGAACCGGCTGTACCGGTGGATAGCTAATGTCGTCCGGCCGAAAATCGATTAACAGATATTATGCGAAGCCTGCCCTCAAGACAATCCTGGCATGCGCGATTTTTTGATCGCGCGGGTTCCGCAAGTGGGGAGCTGTCTGCGCTTTGCCGGTGACGGCAAAGCGCCTTGTCGTTAGGCAGTCTGCCCTTAGCGGCGGCGGAACTGGCCGCGCGGCGGGCCGCTGCGCGGCGGGCCGCCCGGCCGCTCGTCCTTGTGCCGGAAGATCAGCCGGCCTTTTTCAAGATCGTAAGGCGACATCTCGACCGTCACCCGGTCGCCCGCCAGGGTCTTGATGCGGTTCTTCTTCATCTTGCCGGCGGTGTAGGCGACGATTTCATGCCCGGTATCGAGCTGCACGCGATAGCGCGCATCGGGGAGAATTTCGGTCACCAGTCCTTCGAACTGGATCAGCTCTTCTT
>NZ_QPFS01000165.1:0-8671 GCF_010906995.1 Rhodopseudomonas sp. WA056
ACCGTGACCCGCGGATTCATCCGACGCGGTTCGAGCACGACCGCAATCGGCAGATCGGTCGGCGCGAGGCCGTAGCGCTTGCCGGTGTGCGGACCGAGGCGATCGAAGATCCGGGGATGGCGCGCGCGAATTTCGCGCAAGCAGATTCCGAGCAGCACCTGCAGCGGCAACAGCGGCAACACCCGCGTCGCGAGGGCAAGCGGCACGGGCATCCTGGAGACGGATGAATTGGATACCGACATGGGCCACCTTATCGTGAACAACCCGCGTAACCCGGCCCTGACGGTACTTCTTTGCGCCTGATCAAAGACAGGGGCGATGGCAGGTGCTGACCAGTTGTCTCCGCAGGGAGACATCATGCTGAACCGCGTCAAACCGCCGTTCCCGGATTTGCGGGCGTTCAGCGCCTATCTCGAATCCCGCGGACAATTGCAGCGCATCCGCAAGCCGGTGTCGGTCGTTCACGACCTCACCGAGATTCATCGTCGCGTGCTGCATGCCGGCGGTCCGGCGCTTCTGATCGAAAACCCGATCAAGGCCGACGGCAGGCCGTCGGAGATGCCGATCCTGGTCAATCTGTTCGGCACGGTCGAACGAGTGGCCTGGGGCCTCGGCATCCTGCCGGAAAACTTGTCGCGGCTCGGTGAGGCGCTCGCCGAGATGCGCGAACCTGCCCCGCCGCAGAGCCTGACCGACGCATTGAGCAAGCTGCCGATGGCCAAAGCCGCGCTGGCGATGCGGCCGAAGCTGGCGAAATCGGCGCCCGTGCAGGAGGTCGTGCTGACCGGCGATGCAGTCGATCTCGGCCGGCTGCCGGTGCAGATCCCGTGGCCGGGTGAGCCGGCGCCGCTGATCACCTGGGGGCTGGTCTTCACCAAGCCGCCGCCCGAGGCGCACGGCACCGACAATGTCGGCGTCTACCGGATGCAGGTGCTGGGCAAGGACCGCCTCATCATGCGCTGGCTGGCGCATCGCGGCGGCGCCAAGCATCACCACCAGTGGAAAGCCGAGAAGCGCGAGATGCCGGTCGCGATCGTGATCGGCGCCGATCCGTCGATGATTCTCTCCGCAGTGCTGCCGCTGCCGGAGACGGTGTCGGAGATCAAATTCGCCGGCCTGCTCGGCGGCGAGCGGCCGAGCCTGATCCCGTGCCAGACCATTCCGCTCAGCGTGCCGGCCGACGCCGAGATCGTGCTCGAAGGCTTCGTGTCGCCGACCGAGACCGCGCCGGAGGGGCCGTATGGCGACCACACCGGTTATTACAATGCGGTCGAGGAATTCCCGGTGATGCGGATCACCGCCATCACCATGCGGCGGCATCCGATCTATCTGTCGACCTATACGGGACGGCCGCCGGACGAACCGTCCCGGCTCGGCGAAGCCTTCAATGACGTGTTCCTCCCGGTCGCGCGACGGCAATTCCCCGAGATCGTCGATCTGTGGCTGCCGCCGGAGGCCTGCTCCTATCGGATCGCGGTCGCCTCGATCAAGAAGCGCTACCCCGGTCAGGCGCGGCGGCTGATGATGGGGCTGTGGTCGATGCTGCCGCAGTTCAGCTACACCAAGCTCCTGATCATCGTCGACGACGACGTCGACGTCCGCGACTGGGCCGACGTGATGTGGGCGGTGTCGACGCGATGTGGACCAGCCTCGGACTGTCGCCGGGACTTCTGCCGGCCGCCGGGCAGCGCCGGCTGATCCGATGAGCGCGCAGCACCGCATCGTCGTCGGCATCAGCGGCGCCTCGGGCGCCGCGGTCGGGCTGCGGGTGGTGGAGCTGCTCGCCTCGGTGGACTGCGAAGTCCATCTGGTGGTGTCGAAAGCCGCACGGCGGACCATCGCCTACGAGGTCGGGCCGAACGCGCTCGATCACGCCGTCGATCTCGTGCACCGCCACCACAGCATCGACGATGTCGGCGCCTGTATCGCTTCGGGCTCGTTCCGCACCTCCGGCATGATCGTGGCGCCGTGCTCGATCCGCACGCTGTCGGCGATCGCCCATGGCGATCTCGACAACCTTCTCGCCCGCGCCGCCGACGTGCAGCTCAAGGAGCGCCGCCGGCTGGTGCTGATGCTGCGCGAGACGCCGCTGCATCTTGGCCACATCCGCAGCATGGCGCAGGCGACCGAGATCGGCGCCATCGTCGCGCCGCTGTCGCCGGCGTTCTATCAGCGGCCGCGTTCGATCGCAGAAATGATCGACCACATGGCGCTGCGCACGATCGGCCTGCTCGGCCTGCACGATCTGGAACTGGCCGCACCGGAATGGTCCGACGACACCCCGCCGACCTGTCCGAAAAACTGAGCCGCATCCTTCGATGCACTGCCTGCTCCTTCTCCCCGCGCGCGGGGAGAAGGGTGGGATGAGGGGGGCGTTTCCACGCCGCCGAGCGCGGATGCGGTCATCGGGACTTACGAACTAACAGGTCGAGACGCTCGGACTCGCGGAGACGCCCCCTCACCCGCCCGGCTTCGCCGGTCGACCTCTCCCCGCGCGCGGGGAGAGGTTCAACTATGCCTCGGGGAGAGGTTCGGTCGTGCTCGGGGAAAGCTTGGGCGAATACGAGTCTGAGCGTGGCGTCAGTTCGCTCGTGCCGGCGGCGGGGTGCCGGCGGGCTTCACCATGTTGGGCTCGGCCGCGGCCTGCGGTTGGCGGCCGACCACCACCGTGAGCAGACCGTTCGACCACAGCCGCTGCGCGACCCGCTTGGCATCGTCGAGCGTCACCGCGTTGACCACTTCGCTTCGCTTGTCGATGTAATCGATCGGCAGCCCGTCGTTCTGATATTGCAGCAGCGCCTGCGCCAGCTTGGCCGAGGTGTCGAGCGACAGCATCTGCGAGCCGTTGATGTAAGACTTCGCCTCGGCGAGTTCCTGCTCGCTCGGCCCCTGCTCGGCGATCCGCTTCACCTCGGCGGTGATGGCATCGATCGTCTCGGTGGCGCGGTCGGCGCGGGTGCCGGTGGAGCCGATGAACAGCGCCGAATGCTGCATCCACAGCAGTTGCTCGTAGATCGAATAGGCCAGCCCGCGCTTCTCACGCACTTCGCTGTACAGCCGCGACGACAGCGAGCCGCCGCCGAGGATGTGGTTGACGACGTAGGCCGCCATGAAATCCGGATCGTGACGTTTGACGCCCGGCCCGCCGAACATCACCACGGTCTGCGGCACCTCCAGCGTGACGTTGGTCCGCTGCGGCGGCTTGGCGGCGACGACGTCCGGCACCGGCGTGAGTTGCGCCTTCGCCGGCAGACTGCCGAAAGTGTCGTCGAGCAGCTTGGCGAGCGCATCGGCGTCGATATCGCCGACCACGGCGATCTTCAGCGTGTCCTTCGCCAGCACCCGGCCGACATACCCCTTCATGTCGTCGGCGGTGATCTTCGGCAGGCTCTCCAGCGTCCCGGTCGAGGGGCGGCCGTAGGGATGATCGCCGAACGCCACTTCGAGAAACTTGCGGCTCGCCAGCGTGTTCGGGTCGAGCGCCTGGCGGCGCAGCGTCGAGATCAGTTGGGCGCGGATGCGCTCGACGTCCTTCGGCTCGAACCGCGGCCTGGTCAGCGAGGTTCGCAGCAGGCCGAACGCCTCGTCGCGGTTCTCCTTGAGCATCCGCAGCGAGCCGCGGAAATAGTCGCGATTGACCGCATAGGACAATTTGATGGCACGCCGATCCAGCCGCTCGTGGAAGCTCGCCGAATCCATGTCGCCGGAGCCTTCGTCGATCAGGTTCGCCACCATGTGGCCGACGCCCGGCTTGTCGGCGGGATCCTGGCTGGCGCCGCCGTCGAACGAGATCTCCATCGAGATCAGCGGCACCGTGGCGTCCTGGACGAACCAGGCCTCGAGCCCGCCAGGGGTGACCAGCCGCTGGATCTTGGCGGCGGCCTCAGACGGCGCGGACGACAATGCGACGGCGATGCCGACGCAGGCGGCGAGCGCGATGCGGCGCGCCGAAGACAGGTCGATGCTCACGAGCGCTTCTCCTCCTGCTTCGCCGCCGGGCCGTTGACCAGATAGCCGGTCGCCGAACGATTGCGGTCGAGCCATTGTTTCGCCGCCGCCCGCACGTCGTCGGAGGTGACGGCGCGGATGCGGGCCGGCCAGCTCTGGACGTCCTGCACGCTCAGTCCGGTGGTCAGCGCCTGGCCGTACCAGCGGGCCAGCGTCGCCTGATTATCCTGGGCATAGACCGCGGCGGCGATGAGCTGGGTCTTGACCCGCTCCAGATCCTCGGAGCGGACCGGATTGGCGACGAGGTCGGCGATCACCTCGTCGATCTTCTTCTCGATCGCCGAAAACTCGACGCCGGGCTTCGGCGTTCCAGCCACGATGAAGTAGCTGTCGTCGAGCGCATTGCCCTGGTAGTTGGCGCCGACCGTGATCGCCAGCGGATTGTCGATCACCAGCGCGCGGTACAGATACGAATTGCTGCCGTGGCCGAGCAGTTGGGCCAGAACTTCCAGCGCGACGCTGTCGCCCTTGGCGCCGGTGTGGGCCGATGGCACCAGATAGTAGCGCCGCACCGCCGGCTGTTCGACGCGCGGATCGGCCAGCGTCACCGTGCGCGGTCCCGCCGGCGTCGGCTCCTGCGGCCGCTCCCGCTGCGCCGGAATCGCCGGTTGCGCCGGGATCGGGCCGTAGATCCGCTCGGCGAGCGGGCGAACCTCGCCGGCCTCGACGTCGCCGGCGATCACCAGCGTGGCGTTGTTGGGCGCGTAGAACCGGCGATAGAACGCCAGCGCATCCTCGCGGTCGAGCTTGGCGATCTCCTGATGCCAGCCGATCACCGGCCGGCCGTAGGGATGATTGAGATACAGCGCCGCCATGATCTGCTCGGTCAGCCGGGCATCGGGATCGTTGGCGACCCGCATGTTGTATTCTTCGAGCACGACGTCGCGCTCGGGGAGCACGTTTTCGTCCTTCAGCACCAGGCCGGTCATCCGATCGGCCTCGAACGTCATCATCTGTTCCAGATGAGTCCGCGGCACCCGCTGGAAGTAGCCGGTGAAGTCGTAGGAGGTGAACGCGTTCTCGTTGCCGCCGATCTTCAGCACGGTCTGCGAGAATTCGCCCGCCGGGTGCTTTGCGGTGCCCTTGAACATCAGATGTTCGAGGAAATGCGCCAGCCCCGACTTGCCCGGGGTCTCGTCCGCGGAGCCGACCTTGTACCAGATCATCTGCGTCACCACCGGGGTGCGATGATCGGGGATCACCACCACCCGCAGGCCGTTCTGCAGCGTGAAGGTCGTCGGCGGCGCGGCGGTGACGGTCTGGGCGGCGGATGGCGGCGCGGCGGCGAACACCGCGGCGAGGACCGCGAAAGCGGCGAGCGGGCGGCGGCGCGAAGCGACGGATGCGGTCATATCAGGCATCATCCCGGCTGGAGATTAGGACAGGGTCGAGCGTGCGTGGGCAGGGTCGAGTGCAGGTCGCGCGGCGTCGCCACGGCCCGACGATGCCGGGGCCTGCGCAACCGAGCAGACCAATACAGGTGATGCCGCGTGAGACGGCGCTCCGTGCCGTAACGGACCGGACAGCAACCAGACTCAATTGCTGGTTTCTTTGCCCGTCATGATGTCGATGCGCTTGTTGCCGAGCGCTTCTTTCGGACCGGTGCCGTAGGCATAATTCGACGACGGCGTCTGATAGCCGACCGGCGGCTGGGTCAGGGTCTCGCGGGTGGGCTCACCCGAGAAGGTCGCGGTCTCGGTCTTGCTGCCGCCGAACACGCTCCACAGCGAACCGTTGAAGCCGAGCTGAGACGGGCTCAACATCGGATTGTTCTGCTGGTTGCCGGGCTGCATCGGATCGTTGCCGCCCTTGCCGGCCTCGGCTCGGACCGATTTGAGCTGCGACGGCGTCAGCGGCTGCGCCGATTCCCACGGCGACGGCTTCGCCTTGGACTCGGCGGCCCTGATCTCCTTGCGGCGCTGCAGGTCGGCGTCCTTCGGCCAGTTCGGCGCAGGGGCCGCGTCGGCCGCCGTTTCCGGCGGCGGCAAGTCGAGCTTGGGCGGCACCACCAGCGGCGAGCGCTCGCGATAATTGATGCCGGAATTTTCCATATTGGTGGCGCCGATGCCGGACATCAGACCCTTGATGATCTTCTCCTCAAAGGTGGTGTCGTCACCATCGTCCTCGGCGTAGGCGACGCCGGCCGTCAGCACCAGTCCGATCCCGATGGCAACGGCGGCCAGCCGGACGGTGCGGAGCATCGCAGCGGTGGACGTGTCCAGCGTCGGAAGGCGGCTGTCGGTCTGGCGCATGGCGTTGATCCTATTCACGTCTTGCGATCGGGCTGCACCCGGGGAGCGGCCCACTTCCGCGCGGTCGGTATCGGCCGGGATCAGGGCGCTTTTGCGGCGGGTGGCCCCAGCAGGGAGTCATACAGCAGGGCCGCCACCCCGACAACAATCGCGACGTCGGCGACGTTGAACACGTACCAATTGTAGATTTTGCCGCCGATTTCGGCGTGAAGCAGTGCAAAATCGACCACCGCGCCATAGGCCAGCCGGTCGATCGCATTGCCGATCGCGCCGCCGATGATCAGGCCGAGACCGATGGTCGCAACCTTTGTGGTGGAGCGCGCCATCCAGATCGCCAGCGCCACGATCGCCACCGCCTTGAACCCCAGCATCAGGATCTGCCCGGTCGGGCCCTGGTCGGAAAACCAGCCGTAGGAGATCCCGGTGTTCCAGGCCAGCACCAGATCGAAGAACGGCAGCACCTGGACGACGCCCTTCCGCGCCAGCTCGAAGCCGTACAGCAGCCACAGCTTGGTCGCCTGATCGAGCGCCAGCGCGACGACGGCGGCGAGGACGCCGAGGCGGACGGGGGTCATAGGTTTGGCCTCGCCCCACACTCTGTCGTCATGCCCGGCCATAGCCGCGACGGAGCAACCGTCGCTTCCTCCTCATCCTGAGGAGCGGCGTCTTCGCCGCGTCTCGAAGGATGAGGGCCACGGAACCTGATGGTTCGAGACGCGCGCCGATCGGCGCGCTCCTCACCATGAGGGACCGGTGCGCGCGCCACGCCGCTCAAGCCGCTGCGCCCCCCAGCGCCTTCCATTCCCGCAGCGCCTGGGCGTCGCGGGGGGAGACGTCGGGGTAGTCGGCATCGCTGCCGACGCTGGACAGGATCTTCCAGGAACGGGCGCATTTGGTGCCCTGGGCGCGTTCGACCACGACCGCGACATCCGCCAGCTCCGGCAGGCGGAACGCATCCGCCGGCGGGGTGTCGTTGCCGCGCAGGATCTCGACCATCGCATTCGAGGTGATGCAGATCTCCGCCCAGTCGACGTCGAAGATGTCGCCCATGAACGCTTCCGGCAGGTAGATCATCGGCGAGGCTTCGAGCGACGATCCGATCCGCTTGGCGGCGCGCTCGACCTCCAGTGCGCCGGTGACGACCTTGCGGACCGCCCGGATCACCCGCCATTTCTTCTCCAGCGCCTCGTCCCGATATTCGCCGAGGTCGAGCGGGAATAGCGTCAGGTGCACGCTCGGCTCGGCGTCGGGCCGATACATCCCCCACGCTTCGTCGGCGGTGAACGACAGCACCGGCGCCAGCCATTTCAGGATCGCATCGCAGATGATGTCGATCGTGGTCAGCGCCGCCTTGCGGGCCAGCGACGACGGCGGATCGCAATACAGCGTGTCCTTGCGGATGTCGAAATAGAACGCCGACAGCTCGGTGTTCATGAACGCCGCCAGCGACGCCACCACCGTCTTGTAGTCGAACTCGGCATAGGCGGCGCGGATCGTCGCGCTCTGCTCGGCGAGCTGATGCAGCATCAGCCGCTCCAGCTCCGGCATGTCGGCGAACGCCACGGCCTCGTCGCGACGATAGTGATGCAGCGTGCCGAGCATCCAGCGGATCGAGTTGCGCAGCTTGCGATAGGTCTCGACCACGTTCTTGAGGATCTCGGGGCCGATGCGCTGATCGTCCGCGTAGTCGGTGGCGCACACCCACAGCCGCAGGATGTCGGCACCGGAGGACGCGATCACCTTGGCCGGATCGGTGGTGTTGCCGAGCGACTTCGACATCTTGCGGCCCTGCTCGTCGAGCGTGAAGCCGTGAGTCAGCACGACGTCGTAGGGCGCGCGGCCGCGGGTGCCGCAGCTCTCCAGCAGCGACGAATGGAACCAGCCGCGATGCTGATCGCTGCCTTCCAGATACATCACCGTATCGGCGCCGCCGTCGACCTTGCGGCGGATGCCGGCGAGGCCGGGGAAGTTCTGCGCGTCTTCCAGCACGAACGCGTGGGTCGACCCGGAGTCGAACCAGACGTCGAGAATATCGTCGACCTTCTGCCAGCCTTCGGCCGCGCGTTCGCCGAGGAAGCGCTCGGCCGCGCCTTCGGCGTACCAGGCGTCGGCGCCTTCCTGCATGAAGGCCTCCGCGATCCGCTGGTTGACGATCTCGTCCTGCAGGATCTCGACCGAGCCGTCGCCTCTGTCCTTGATGAACACCGCGATCGGCACGCCCCAGGCGCGCTGCCGCGAGATCACCCAGTCGGGACGGCCGGAGATCATGCCGTTGATGCGGTTCTGGCCGGCCGGCGGCACCCATTGGGTGACGGAGATCGCCTGCAGGGCGCGGGCGCGGAGCGTATCACCTTTCACCGCATCGCTGCGCGCCCCCTCTCCCGCTTGCGGGAGAGGGTTGGGGTGAGGGC
>NZ_QPFS01000166.1:0-8576 GCF_010906995.1 Rhodopseudomonas sp. WA056
CGAAACCGGACCGAAGCTCCAGCCCCCTTTTAGGCGCTTTCTCGGTCCCGGCGCAAAGGCCGGCGACACCAGCCGCGGCCGCGCTCAGCCGCCCTTGCCGTCTTCTTTCTTCTTGTCCGCGGACGCCGCCGACGCCTTGTCCTCTTCGGGCAGACCGTTGGCGAGCTTGGCCTCGATCTTCGGCAGTTCTTCCGGATCGGGCTTCAGATCCCGAGCATGGGCCCATTGAAACTTGGCTTCCAGAGTGCGGCCGACCCGCCAATAGGCATCGCCGAGGTGATCGTTGATAGTCGGATCCTCCGGCTTCAGCTCGATCGCCCGCTCCAGCGTCTTCACCGCGTTCTCGTAGTCGCCGATGCGGTAATATGCCCAGCCGAGCGAATCGACGATGTAGCCGTCGTCGGGGCGCTGATCGACCGCACGCCGGATCATGCCCATCGCATCATCGAGATTGATGCCCTGGTCAACCCAGGAATAGCCGAGATAGTTCAGCACATGCGGCTGGTCGGGCTGCATCTGCAGAGCCTTCTTCAGGTCGAGCTCGGCCTTGGCCCACTGCTTGGAGCGTTCTTCGCAGATGCCGCGGAAGTAGTAATACACCCAGGCGTTCTTCTCCGAGCCCGTGAGCGCGTCGATGCCCTTGGAATAGGTGCCGGCGCAGTCGGCGAACTTCTTGCGGCCGCGCTCGATATTGCCGAGCGCCATGATGGCCTCGAGATCCTTGCCGTCCTCGGCGATCACCGCGTGAAGGATCTTGATCGCCTCCTCGCTGCGATCGGAAGCGTCGAGGTCGGTGGCGAGCTGGATCTGGGCGTTGCGCTTCAGCGGCGACGACGCCAGCACGCGCTCGTAGACCTTGATCGCCATCTGCGGCTTTTTCACCGACTCGTAGAGATCACCGAGCGCCAGCAGGGCGAGCGCATGATTGGGCTCGAGGTAGAGCGCGAGCTGCAGATACACCAGCGCCAGGTCCTCGCCGCCACGTCGGGTCAGCGACGCGCCGATGCCGTAAAGCGCTTCGGCAGCACCGGCCTGCGGGCTGTCGACCAGTGGCGGCAGCTTCTTGCCGGCCTTGACCTCGCGGATGCCGTCCTCGATCAGCGGATGACGCGGCAGCTTCTTGTCGAACGCCTGATAGACCGCGAGCGCCTCGGCCTCGCTCTTGTTGCGCGACAGCCAGCGCGCATAGGACTCGACCACGCGCAGCGCGGAATCGTCGAGCTTGTAGGCGCGCTCCAGCCGCTCGCCGGCGTCCTTCTGGCGGTTGGCCAGTTCCAGCATCATGCCGGAATGCAGATCCTTGAAGATCGGATACCACTCCGGACCGGCCAGCTTGTCGATGCTGCCGACCGCGCCCTTGACGTCGCCGGCGCCGTACATCGACCAGCTCGCAATCAGAGTGGCGATCAGATCGGTGATCGGGCCGCGCACCGACTGGTTCACGTTACGCACAGCGGCGGCGTATTTTTTGGTCTTCAAATCGCGAATACCGACCACCAGCCGGGCGACCCGGTTGGATTTGTCGATCTTCAGCACGCGCTCGGCCAGCTTCACCGCCTCCTCGATGTCGCCCTCGGCGAGCGAGGAGATGAAGGCGCGATCGAGCAATTCGTTGTTCTTCGGATCAGAGCGCAGCGCGGAGCGATAGAAGGCGGCCGCGGCGGCCGCGTCACGCTCGATGCTGGCGTGGCGCGCCGCCAGATAGCTGCCTGCGGTGGTCATCGACCGCAGATCCTGGCTGGTGGGAAACTGCGCCGCGTTGTCGGCCGGATGCTCCGGGGTCTGCGCCAACGACTGTTCCGCGATCGGCATCGCCACCAGCGCGAGGGCGACGATCATCGATCGACGGCTTCGAAGGGAAAGCATCAAGGTTGCTAGCTCCAGGAAAAGGCTCGATTGGCCCGGCCGACGAGCCGGCAGCATCGCATCGACAATGCCGCTTTTGGCGCTCAACCGCAAGGATAGGACCGACGACGCACAATGCCGCGGCCACAGACGGAGCACCGACGTGCGGACCGGACGATTGAGACGGTGGCAACATGGCAGGATCGTGGCCGCAGGCCGGAGCATCACTGCGCTCCGGCTCACGGATACGTGGTCAGGAACGCGAGATCATGAACGCGAGGTCAGATGCGTTGGCCCCGGTCAGGACGCCCGGTCACATGCCCTGATAATTCGGGCCGCCACCACCCTCCGGAGGAACCCAGGTGATGTTGCCGTTCGGGTCCTTGATGTCGCAGGTCTTGCAGTGCACGCAGTTCTGCGCGTTGATCACGAAGCGCGGACCGGTCGGCTCCTCGACCCACTCGTACACCGCCGCCGGGCAGTAGCGCCCGGACGGGCCCGCATAGACGTCGTGCTCCGACGCCTTCTGCAACTGCATGTCGGCGACCTTGAGGTGAACCGGCTGGTCCTCCTCATGATTGGTGTTCGACAGAAACACCGAAGACAGCCGATCGAAGGTCAGCTTGCCGTCCGGCTTCGGACTCTTGTGCGGCTCGTGCGATTTCGCCGGATCGAGCGTCGAACGATCCGGCTTGCCGTGCGATAGCGTGCCGAATACCGAGAAGCCCAGCGTCGAGCACCACATCTCGAAGCCGGCCAGCACGACGCCGACCGCGGTGCCGAACTTCGACCACAGCGGCTTGACGTTGCGAACGCGGAACAGGTCCTTACCGACCACGGAGTCGCGCCAGGCGTTTTCGTAGGCCGCCACCTCGTCGTTGGCACGGCCTTCGGCCAGCGCCGCGGCGACGTGTTCGGCGGCCAGCATGCCGGAGCCGATCGCGTTGTGCACGCCCTTGATGCGCGGCACGTTGACGAAGCCCGCCGCGCAGCCGATCAGCGCGCCACCCGGGAAGGTCAGCCGCGGCACCGACTGATAGCCGCCCTCGGTGATGGCGCGCGCGCCGTAGGAGATGCGCTTGCCGCCCTCGAAGATCGGCGCCACCGACGGATGGGTCTTGAACTTCTGGAACTGCTCGAACGGCGAAAGGTAGGGATCGTCGTAGTTGAGATGCACAACGAAACCGACCGCCACCAGATTGTCGCCGTAATGATACAGGAACGAGCCGCCGCCGACGTTGTTGGTGAGCGGCCAGCCGAACGAATGCGCGATCCGCCCCTTGCGATGCTTGGACGGCTCGATCTGCCAAATCTCCTTCAGCCCGATGCCGAATTTCGGCGGATCGGAGTCCTTGTCGAGCTTGTAGTTGGCGATCAGTTGCTTGGACAGGCTGCCGCGGGCGCCTTCGGCGAACAGCGTGTACTTGCCGAGCAGTTCCATGCCGCGGGTATAGGAATCCTTCGGCTGGCCGTCGCGGCCGATGCCCATGTCGCCGGTCGCGATGCCGCGCACTTCACCATTGTCGCCGTACAGCACTTCGGTGGCGGCGAAGCCGGGATAGATCTCGACGCCGAGCTCCTCGGCCTTCGGCCCGAGCCAGCGGCACAGATCGCCGAGCGAGCCGATGAAATTCTTGTGGTTGTCGAGCATCGGCGGCACCATGATGTTCGGCACCTTGAGCGCTTTCGACGCTGTCATGACGTAGAAATGGTCGTCTTCGACGTGGGTCTTCAGCGGACAGCTCTCGTCCTCGCGCCAGCTCGGCATCAGGCGGTCGAGCGCCGACACGTCGATCACCGCGCCCGACAAAATATGAGCTCCGACCTCGGAGCCCTTTTCCACGACCACCACCGACAACTCGGGGTTGATCTGCTTCAGTCTGATCGCGGCGGACAGTCCCGAGGGGCCCGCACCCACGATCACGACGTCGAATTCCATCGATTCGCGGGGCGGCAGCGTTTCGTCACTCATCGTTTTTTCTCGCAGGACTCTCGGGAACGTTTCCAAGGGTGTTCTTTCGCATTTTTAGAAGAAGAACAACCACCCAAATGTACCGGCCGGCTCATCTTTCCAGCGTTGCGGCAGCAGTTGCGAAAATTGATTTCGCATTGCGGAATGAAACAAACGAGCAGGCTGCTGTTCTGTGGCGCGCATCCGCTGTAAACCACCACGCATGATCCCCGATCCCGTGCCGAGCCTGCGTCAATTGCTCGCGTTCTACCTGGACGCAGGGGTGGATTGCGCTTTGGCCGATGCCCCGGTCAACCGGATGCTCGACGAGGCGCCCGCACCGGCAGGGCACGAAGCCACCGAGCCGAGCCGAGCCGTCAAGCCCGCCTTACAGGCGCAGCCAGCCCCTCCTCCGCCGCGGGCCACACAACCGGCGACGCCGGACGCCGCGATCGTCTCGGCGCGCGAGGCCGCCGCCACCGCGCCGACGCTGGAAGCGCTTCGCGACTTGATGCAGCAGTTCGACGGCTGCGCGCTCCGCGGGACTGCCAAGCAACTGGTGTTCGCCGACGGCAATCCGCAAGCGAAGCTGATGCTGGTCGGCGAAGCACCCGGCCGCGACGAGGACATCGAAGGGCTGCCGTTCGTCGGCCGCTCCGGCAAGCTGCTCGACCTGATGCTGGCGGCGATCGGACTCGACCGCAGCAAGGTCTACATCGCCAACGTGATCCCGTGGCGGCCGCCGGGCAACCGGACGCCGACCCCGCAGGAAACTCAGATCTGCCTGCCGTTCATCAAGCGGCAAATCGAACTGGTGAACCCCGATCTACTGGTCACGCTCGGCAACCCGTCGACCCAGGCGCTGCTCGGCACCCGCGACGGCATCATGCGGACTCGCGGTCGCTGGTTCGACTACGACACCGGCACGCGCACGATCCGCGCACTGCCGACGTTGCATCCAGCCTATCTGCTGCGCCAACCGACCTACAAGCGGCTCGCCTGGCAGGACCTGCGAGCAATCGCGACCGCACTCTCTGCAGCCTCCGCCTGAGCCGGCCCTGCCGGCGCCTTTTCCCGCTCTCGGGCTTCTGCGCAGCGCGATATCGGGTGTCAGCACAGCATCACTCGGCGTCGCGAGATGCAGAACACCGCATTGCATCCAGAGCGCGACTACGTAGAAACTATCTATTCTGCTCCTCGTCCGATTGACCTTCGGCGAGCGATCCCCCACCAAGATACCGGGGGTAAAGTTGTAGCAGCAATCTCGCAACGAGCACGATGCCCCTCGACTAAATCCGAGCCGAGGAGAGTTCTTGCCGATTCGACCTGACGCGTAGTTGCTTTTCGATCGAGATTTCAGCGCTCGCCGCTGACATCCGCTTGTGTCGGACAGACACGGACAAGCCGTGGCGGCGGCGCGGATGCAAGCGAAATAGGTGCGGCAACGTCTGCATCTATCAGACCACTCTCCAACCAAAGCGGCGTGTTCGCCGTATCAGGATTTGCGATGTCCCGTTGTCGAGCTCTCGGCAGCGCTAGCTTTGTCGTGCTCAGCGCATGGCTGGCAGCGTGCCCCACCTCTAGCCACGCCCAGACTGCTCTGCCGTCAGTTACGGTCGATGCGCCGCGCACGGTCCGCAGCAAGCCGGCTGTTGCACCTCGCCGGAGCGTCGCCCGTGCCGCAGCTCGCGCCAGGACGGCCACCGCGACACCGCAGCCTTCTGCCGAGCGGGCGGTGAGCCGCTCGGCGACGTCGGACCGGCCGGCGCCCTTCGCCGGAGGCCAGGTCGCACGCGGTAGCCGGCTGGGAATGCTAGGTAACACCGACACCTTCCGATCACCATTCGCGACGGCGAGCTACACCAACGAGGCGATCCGCAATCAGCAGGCAGCGACCGTCGCCGACGCGATGTTGCTGGATCCCTCGGTTCGAGTCACCAGTCCGGTCGGCGGCATGGTGGATTCGTTTTACATCCGCGGCTTTCCGATCGCCGAAGGAACGGCCGGCGAAGTCGCGTTCGACGGCGTCTACGGCATCGCGCCGAACTTTCGCATCTTCAACGACTATGTCGATCGGATCGAGGTGTTCAAAGGCCCCGCGGCGATGCTGTCCGGCGTCTCGCCGAACGGCGGCGTCGGCGGCGTGATCAACGTGGTGCCGAAACGGGCCGAAGCCGATCTCAGCCGGATCGGCGTCGGCTACGCGTCCAAGGGCTTCGCCTACACCAATCTCGACGTCGCGCGGCGGTTCGGCGACCAGCGCGAATTCGGCCTGCGCTTCACCGGCAAGCTTGGCGGCGGCGACACCGCGATCGATCATCAGACCGACCGGCTGCAGGTCGGGTCGCTGGCTTTCGACTATCAAGGCGAGCGCTATCGGACCTGGATCTACGCGCTGACCCAGAACGAACACATCACCGCGCCAGTGCGTCCGTTCTTCACAACCAGCGGCATCGCGGTGCCGCCCGCGCCGGTCGGCACCAACAACCTGACGCAGACCTGGGAATGGTCGCGGATTCGGGAATCCTCGGCGCTTTGGAAAAACGAGTTCGACCTCACCGATTCGGTGACGGTGTTCGGCAATATCGGCGGCTCCAAGACCAATGCCGAACGGTTCTTCGGGCTGCCGACCATCCTCAACAGCCGCGGCGACACCTCGACGACGGCGCAGTACTACAACCTCGACGTCGATCGCTTCACCTTCGACGGCGGAGTGCGGGCGAAGTTCGATACCGGCTTCGTCCACCATGCGGTCACCGTTCAGGGATCGCATTATCAGGACGAGCAGTATCGCGCGTTCCCGTCGGGGCAGTCGTATCTGTCGAACCTTTATACGCCGATGGTGCAGCCCGAACAGACCTATACGGTGCCGGCGTTCAAGCCGCGGCTGTCCGACACCCGCCTCAACGGCTTCGCGATCGCCGACACGATGTCGGTGCTCGACGAGCGCCTGATGCTGACGCTCGGCGTTCGCCGCCAGCAGGTGATTGCGCACAACTACTCCACCACGACCGGAGCGCTGACGACTTCCTACGACCAGTCCGCCACCACGCCGATGGCCGGCCTGGTGATCCGCCCGATCGAGCACCTGTCGGTCTATGCCAACTACATCGAAGGGCTCAGCCGCGGCGACGTCGCACCGATCAGTGCGTCCAACTCGGGCGAAGTTCTCGCGCCGTACCGGACCAGGCAATACGAAGCCGGCGTCAAGCTCGATCTCGGCCGCATCGGCACGACCTTCGCGCTGTTCCAGATCACCAAGCCCAATGGCGAGCTGAACGCCGGCGTGTATTCGGCAGGCGGCGAGCAGCGCGTGCGCGGCGCCGAATTCACCGTGTTCGGCGAGATCGCGCCGCACCTGCGCGCGGTCGGCGGGGTGACGCTGTTCGACGCCGAAGTGACCAGGACCGCGACCGCCGCCAATCTCGGCAAGACGCCGATCGGCGTGCCGACCACGCAGGTTAATCTCACCGGCGAATGGGATCTGCCGGGGCTAAGAGCGATGACGTTGGTCGGGACCGTGGTCTACACCGGCCGGCAATATGTCAACAACAGCAACACGCAAGTCTTACCGGATTGGACCCGCGTCGATCTCGGCGTGCGCTACGTCACCATGATCGAAGGCCGCAAGACGACGCTGCGCGGCACCGTGCAGAACGTCGCGGGTACCAATTACTGGGCCGGCGTGGCGTCGTTCGGCACCATGGCGCTCGGCGCGCCGCGGACCTACCTGGTGTCGCTGGATGTCGAACTGTAAGGCGGCGGAAGGCCGGAGCCGCCGGGCGGAGGCCCGGCTACGGCGCTTTCGACCTCACGATCGCCCAGCCGATCCTGAGCAGCGGCTGGCGGCCCGAGATCATTCGTTCGAACGCGCGCGGCAGTTCCGGCACGATCCCGGGGAATCGCTTGGCGATATCGTCCGGCGGCCTGCCCGCGGTGTCGGCAGCGCGCCACACGACGATCCCGCCGTTGCGCTCGAAATCAGCGAACGTGATCCACGGCGAGCGGGACGGGGCGGCATCGAGCAACAGATGCGGTCGTGACGGCGCGAGCGCGATCAGACCGGCGAGTTGCGGATCGCCAGCGACTGCCGGTAGCGGTTTGCCGGTGCGACGCTCGAAACTGTCGGCAAAGAACCGTGCGATCTCGCTCGCCGGCAGGGCGGTCGGCACCTCGGTGCGACTGAGCCATGGCTGCACCAGAGCGGTGAAGACCACCGCCGCCGCCGGCGCCAGAATCAGCGCCACCCAGGCAGAACGTAAGAGTCGTTGCCGGTGAAGATACAGCACATCGCCGGCCAACGTCGTCACGACCAGCCCGCTGAGCAGCAACACCACGCCGGCACCGCCCACGACATGGCCGAGACCGAACACCGCAGCCGCGATACTGGCAGCGATCGGCGGCGCCAACGCGAACACGTAGACAAAATACCGCGCCAGGGGATCGACCGGCGTGCGCGTTATCATCGGCGCGTCGTGATGCTTGGGGGCGAACCGGCCGATATTGAGCACTGCCAGCAAGGCAATGCCGGCCAGCGAAACAGCCAGGCCGCCGAACAGCTTAAGGCCGATCAGCGCGCGATCGCCCAGGTCAGCCGTCGTCGGCAGCGGCGGCAACGCGAACTGATTGGCGCGAAGCAGCCAGATCCCGTAGGGCAACGCCAGCACTGCGATCACCAGGGCTGCAAACACCGTATCGAGCGACATCAGAGCACGGCGGCAGCGCGCGTTGGCCAGCGCGAATGCGAGCGGCATCACGAGCAGCGCGGGTGCAGCCACGG
>NZ_QPFS01000167.1:0-8499 GCF_010906995.1 Rhodopseudomonas sp. WA056
CGGTTACTGGCCCGGCTGAGCCGGCGGTCGTGGGACCAGTTGCGGCTCGCCGCAGGCGTCGATGTCTATGCCCAGATCAAGGGCGTTGCGCTCGCGCCGGGGCGCGACGGCCACGCGTAGTTGGCGGCGATGACGTGCCGCGAGCCGGCACGAACTTCGCATTCTTTCTTACGATCGCTGCAAAGGCGGCGCTGGAAACTACGCGACTACCAGTCGTGTCGGGTCAGCGACCACGTGCGTCCGCATCCCCTGAAGGAGAATCGACAATGTCGTTCGAAAGTAATCAATCGATGCCGATCGCGGCGCTGCGCGGCGGACCGGGCACGCCGGCCGCCGACGTGCTGACGGCGTTCGCGCTGCGCCGCAAGGCCGAAGGCGTCGATGTCGTCGGCGTGGTCGTGCCGCTGGAAGACAGCGGCCATCACGGCCATGGCGGCGGCCATGAAGGCTGCGAATGCCGCAGCGAGCTGATCGATATCGCCACCGGCGATCGCTATTCGATGCACCAGGATCTGGGCTCGGGGTCGCAGGCCTGCAATCTCAACTCGTCGTCGCTGGCGCTGGCCGCGGGCGCGGTCGAGCGGGGGTGGCACGCAAGCCGGCGCTGGTGGTGCTGAGCCGGTTCGGCGGCCAGGAGGCGGTGCGCGGCGGGCTGATGTCGGCGTTCCAGGCGGCGATCGCGGCCGGCGTGCCGGTGGCCTGCGTGGTGACGCCGAAGGCCGAAGACGTCTGGAACGACTTCGCCCAGGGGCTGTCGGTGTCGTTGCCGCCGGAGGCGGAGGCGCTGGAAGCGTGGTGGCGCGATCACGCCCGGGGACGGAACGCGGCGTGATCCGACCGGATCGCGCCCGCCTGGGCGCGATACCAGGTTTCGAACAGGCTGGACGCGTAGGCGCCCTCGTAGCGCCCGGTGAGGTAGGCGGCTGCCGTCTCCAGGCTCTTGCGGCCGGTCCAGGTCGCCGGGTATCCGGATCCGCCGAGCGCGCCCCGCGGGGTCGCGGTCATCCGGATCGCCTCGGCGACGGCGCCGGGATCGCGCGCTCTGCCCGCCCGGTACAGCACGCCCAACAGCACCGCAGCCACCCCCGCCACCATCCCCGCCGCAACATTCGGGCTGCTTCGCTGTACGATCCTTCCCTCCAGGGCGGCGCCCGTCACGCTGGTGCCGGGAATGGCGATTCCAATGTCACCGAGGTCGCGGCACTGGCCGCCGAGGAGCTGGCCGACGCTGTCGAGGGCTGCGACCGGCAGCAAGTTCGAGGTGCCGCAACGGCGCAGCAGCGTGGTGCAGCCCTGGCTGCCGGCGCTGGTGACGATCAGCGCTTTGCGGGCATTACACTTGGCGACTGCGTCCGCCAGAGCGGGGCCCGGATACCAAGGGCGTTCGAACGATCCGTCACCAATCAAGATGATGTCGGCGCCATGATCCAGTGCCCGAGCGATTGCGTCGGCAAGATCGGCTTGTCTGCACGCCTGCCGACCACTGCTGAAGATCGGCGCCAGCAAACCGCTGCACATCGGTGCGATGCCCTCGACGGACCGGCAAGGCTGCCCGAAAAGGAGACTGGCCAAATGGGTGGCTTGCGCGCTCGCGGGGGCGTCTTCGCCGGCGCGCTGGGCTGCTGCGGAGTTGAGGGGCTTGAGGGGCGCGCCGATGAAACAGTCATGGGTGCGGTCGACCAATCCGTCGAGCAGCGCCACGGTAACATCGCGCTCGCCGCCGCCGAACGCGAACAGAAGCTCCTGGTGGAGCTCGCTTCCAGACACGCCAACCATAACCCCGCCCGCATCTTCCGTCAGCCACATGCGATGCGCTCGCATGTCGTTGCCTGCACTGCCCGTTGCAACTGACGGTTTATGCCTCGTTATTTCTCGATTTTTCAATCGGTCAAGAGGCATCTCGCATAATCCCTTATTGGGTCTGGTTCCGCTCCCTTATCGATGGGTCTCCAGCGTGAAAATGGCGTGATAGCACCGTGAAAAGTGCTATTTTGAGCGCAGCGACAGGAAGGACACGGGATGACGGCGGCGGCACATTCGGAGCGATATGCGCTTCGGCTGCTCGGCCCCTTCGAGTTCACCGCGCCGGGCGGGCGCCGGATCGAGATCACCAGCAAGAAGGGCATTGCCGTTGTCGCAATGCTCGCTTTGTCGCGTGATGGCGCGCGGACCCGCGGCTGGCTGCAGGATCGGCTGTGGGGCAGCCGGCGCAAGGCCGAAGCCGCCGGCAGTCTGCGCCGCGAGCTGTCGAACCTGCGCAAGCTGCTGAACGTGGACGCCGCCGAGCTCTTGCTCAGCGATCGTGATCGTGTGTGCCTGCGGACCGATTTGATCGACATCGACCTGTTTGCCGCGCGCCCGGGCCGGGCGGTCGGAGAACTGCTGGAAGGCCTCGAAATTCCAAGTGAGCGAGGCTTCGGCGAATGGCTGCGTGAACAGCGCGGCGCGCTGGTGCCGCCTGCCAACGACATCTCGGCGGTGGCAGGTGGCGGAACGACGCTCCCGACCCATATCGTCGACACTTCGGCGCCGCCGGTAGGGTTTGCAGGCCGGCCGGCGATCGCGGTGCTGCCGTTCGCCAACGCCACCGGAGACGAAACGCTGGACTACGTCGCCGAAGGCATCGGCGAGGAGCTGATCGTCGGGCTATCGCGGATCCGCTGGCTGCCGGTGATCTCGCGCAATTCCAGCTTTTCATTCAGTGAGAGCGACGATCGCAAACTGATCGGCCAGCGCCTCGGCGCGCAGTACCTCGTCGACGGCCGGCTGTATCGCGCCTATCAATCCTATGGCGTGTCGGCGTCGCTGGCCGAGGCGGTGACCGGCTATTCGCTGTGGTCGCGACGATTCACGCTGCAATCGCCGGCAGCGCGCGACGAGCTCGAGCAGTTCGTCAATGAACTGGTGGCGCAGCTCGAAAGCCGGATCGAACACGCCGAGCAGATCCGCATCCGCGGCAAGCGACAGGATCGGCTCGGCGTTTCCGATCTGATCTGGCGTGGGCGCTGGCATCTCAACCGGCTGACGCGCGCCGATTCCGAGATGGCGCAGAAGCTGTTTGCCGAAGCGCTGGCGCTCGATCCGGATTCGCCCGAAGCGCTGATTCAGGCGACGGCGGCACTGGCCTGGTCGATCTGGGCCGGACGCCAGCCGCAGGATCAGATCCTGCGGATGCGCAAGCTGGCGCAACAGGCGATGCTGGCCGATCCCGACGACGGCCGTGGCTTCATGCTCGCTGGGATCGCCGAGATGTGGCTGCGGCATCCGCTCGAAGCGAAGGGCCTGCTGAAGCAGGCGATCGCGCTCACGCCGAGTCTGGCGCTGGCGCACGCTCAACTCGGCGGCTGCTTCAATCTCGCAGGTCAGCCCGATCAGGCGATCGTGCACCTCAAGACCGCGCTGCGGCTGTCGTCGAACGATCCCAACATTTTCTATTCGCTGGGCGAACTGGCGCTCGCCTATACCCAGCTCGGGCAGTGGCCCGACGCGATCGAGCACGCCACGCTGGCACTGGCGCGCCGCCCGGCCTATTGGTACGCGCACGTTCTCAAGGTCAACGCGTTGGCGCGGATTGGCCAGCTCGATGCCGCGCGCCTCGCCTGCGACGAGTTCGTCGCCGCCACGCCGCATTTCTCCAAACGCTTTCTGGATTGGCTGCCGTTCGTCGACCGCACCTGGATCGACCACCTCGTCGGAGGGCTGAAGATGGTGCCCGGTCGGCCGCAGGATTGGCCGGAGCGGGACAGTCAGGAAACCGCCGCTTAGGATCAGTCGAATCGGGCGTCGCTATCGGATGCGCGGCCAACGGTCCGGCTTCCCCCGTCAGATCTGCTGTGCGACCTGTTCCAGGCCTATGGTGCGGGCGAGCTTGCGTACTTCCTGCTTCTGGTCCTCGCGGAGCTGGAACAGCAACGGCATCGCGGCGAATTTGAGCTGCTGCACTTCGGCGCTGTCGGGATCGATCGGCGGCGCGCCATCGCCGCGGCCGCGCGACGCCGCATGCAGCTTGCGGCCGATCGCGCGGAGCGCCTGCTCCACCGACGGCCAATAGTATTCTTGCGACGACGACAAATTGAGCCGGGTTTTGATCTGCGCAATTTGGCCGTCGCTGAGCAGGGCTTCCTTCGCGGCAGGCTTTGGCTTCGGCTTCTGAACCGGCGTGGTGGCAATCACCGGTGGCAGCTTGGTCACCGGTTTTGCCGCCGAGCTCGGTCCCGACGGGGACGCCTCGGGAATCGCCGCGACCGGTGGTTCGTCGGTCGCATAGGCGAGCCGCACAGGCCCGGTCGTCGTCGTGGTGTCCGCAGCATCGGCTTCGGAAAGCGCTGTCGCTCGATCGGTGGCCTCGAAGTCGGTGGCCTCGAAGTCGCCGAGCTCGGGCTCGCTCGCAGCGAGCTGTGGCCGGGCTATGCCGAGCTTGTCGGCCTTGACCTCGCGATTGGCGACCGGGCGCTCGATCGCAGCGGCACCGGCAGAGCCCGCCGCCGGGACGCTGGCGCGGGATAGAATGCTGGCCGCAGACGCGCTCGCCAGGAGCACACACGCCAGCGCAGAAAGGGTGATGGCCTTGGTCAAGCTGGTCTCCGTCGGCGACGAACGGCTGCTGGTATCGCGCAAGAATGCAGACGAAATATGGCTGTTAGTGGTAACTATAGTCGGTTCCTCGGGGCGTTCGGTTCCGCGCCCAAGGCCGCACGTTCAGGCTGTCCGTTCAGGCCGCCGCGTACATCTGTATCTCGGCCAGCTCGTAGGCTTCCTGGATGTCGGCGATGATCTCGGAGGCTTCCCACAGTGCGTCGGGCGCGACCGACTGGATACTAATCGTCCAGTTGCCGCCTTTGCGGGTGCGCGGCGTCGCGACGATCTCGAACCGGACGTCGCGGCACAGCGGATTGCGCTGCAGCGCGCGAGCGACCCGGATGCGGAGTTCCTCGAGAGTCGCGGAAGTCTTTTCGACATGCAACATGGCGACGTCCACTTCGGCTGTGGTGTGCGCCTACGATGCAGGGGCGGTCGTCGAGAGAGCCCCGCGTCGCGGCGGCCCTATTGATGTGCCGAGGATGGTTAATGGGGTATTAAGCGGCTCCCGCGTCTCGACCGCCAGGTACAAATACGTGGAGTGATCCCTGCTATCCACAGCCCCGAGCTCTCCGGCTCAGCGCTGCTCGACCACCAGATTCTGGATCGCGCGACCGAAATAGCCGTGCACATCCGCCAGCTTCGACGACGCGATACCGGCACCGTCGGGCCCCAACCACATTTCGGAATTCAGCAGCACCCAGTCGCCGACCGGCTGCCGCGCGAAGAACACGTTGAGGTCGGCGTTGATGAAGGTCCAGTGTTTGAAGTCGAGGATCGACGATGTGGCGTTGCTGAAGTCTGCGGCGACCACTGCGCGCATCGCCTGCGATGTCGGCTGCCCTTCGACAAGTGCGCGGTCGGCGCGATACCAGGTTGCGCCGGGACCAATCTCACCGAAGCCGCCATAGACCTTGCGCAGCGACATTCCACCGACGAACGGATTGCGGGTGAAGCCTGGGTCGAGCACCGGGCAATCGTCGGGATGCGGTACGTCGAGCGGCGGGTGCTCGATATCGTCGGGCAGATCGGGCGGGGCGATGCGAATCTTCAGCACCGTGGCGCCGACCACGACGACGCCCTTCGACAGCAGCCGCACGGCGCAGAGCTGGATCTTGCGGCCCTCGCGCAGCACCTCGGTCTGGTAGGTCAGCGGTCCCACCGGCACCGGACGCAACAGATCGACGGTGACGCGCGCGATCTGCATCGGCGATGGCGTTGGGACCTGCTCGGCCAGATAGGTCACGAGCGCCGACGGCGGCGAGCCGTGCTGCATCGTCGGATCCCACGGCCCGGCCGCGTTCGGACTGGTTTCGATATCGGTGCCGTCGATACGGTAAATGGAGTCCA
Source organism: Rhodopseudomonas sp. WA056 (assembly GCF_010906995.1). Classification (NCBI taxonomy): domain Bacteria; kingdom Pseudomonadati; phylum Pseudomonadota; class Alphaproteobacteria; order Hyphomicrobiales; family Nitrobacteraceae; genus Rhodopseudomonas; species Rhodopseudomonas sp. WA056. Next base: position 5,929 of record NZ_QPFS01000167.1, read on the forward strand.
TGAGGCGGCGTCCAGAAATTGAGCTGACGAGATCGGAGCGTTCCCCCTCATTGCGAGCGAAGCAAAGCAATCCAGGGCCGGCGCACGGAGCTGGATTGCTTCGTCGTTGCACTCCTCGCAATGACCGGGTGAGCAGAGGAGACGACGGTTATCGCCTCACAGCGGCGGGTCGATCGCCTCGTCGTATTCCTTCTTGAAACGGGCAATCAGTTCGCCGGCGGGCAGGACTTCGTTGATGCTGCCGATGCCCTGGCCTGCGCCCCAGATCTCCTTCCACGCCTTCGGTTTGGCGCGTTCTCCGGCTTCGTCGGTGCCGAAGTTCATCTTCGACGGATCGGATTGTTCGAGATTGTCCGGGTCCATCCCCGCCGCGACGATCGACGGCTTCAGATAGTTGCCGTGCACGCCGGTGAACAGGTTCGAGTACACGATGTCGTCGGCGCCGGAGGTGGTGATCATCTCCTTGTAGCGCTCGACCGCGTTGGCTTCCTTGGTGGCGATGAAGGCCGATCCGATATAGGCGAAGTCGGCCCCGAGCACGCGGGCGGCACGGATCGCGCGGCCATTGGCGATCGCGCCCGACAGGGCGATCGGACCGTTGTACCAGGCGCGCGTCTCGGTGACGAAGGCGAACGGCGATTGCGTACCGGCATGGCCGCCGGCGCCGGCCGCGACCAGGATCAGGCCGTCGGCGCCTTTCTCGACGGCCTTGTGGGCGAACTTCTGATTGATGACGTCGTGGAAGACGATGCCTCCCCAATTGTGCGCGGCCTGGTTCAGCTCCTCGCGGGCACCGAGCGAGGTGATCAGCATCGGCACCTTGTGCTTTTCACACAGCGCGAGGTCGGCATCGAGCCGGTTGTTGGATTTGTGCACGATCTGGTTGACGGCGAACGGCGCCGACGGACGCTCCGGATGCGCCTTGTCGTAGGCGGCGAGTTCTTCCCTGATCTGATGCAGCCATTCGTCGAGCAGCGCCGCAGGGCGCGCATTCAGCGCCGGAAACGACCCGACCACGCCGGCCTTGCATTGTGCGATCACCAGCTCGGGACCCGAGATGATGAACAGCGGTGAGCCGATCACCGGAACCGACAGGCGGCCCTTGAACAATGCAGGCATGGGCATTCGAGTTTCTCCTTGTTTGTTGTGTTTGGCGGCGCGGCCGCGGCGACACAAAAGCAAGCGAGGAACCGGCCTGCAAGCTACGATTTGCCGAATTCGCAGCGTTTCGACGCAAGCGTGCGTTTCGTCGCAGGAATCGGGCGCCGCCTATTGGCGCCATGCCCGTGTGACGAAATTTTCGGTGCGGCAATCGCCCGGCTCGCGCGGCCGTCCGGGGATCAGCACCTTGGCGGAGCACTTCTCGGTCGAATCGACGCCGAGGCTGTTGCCGAGGCGATAGCCCTTCGATCGGCACAGGATGTCGGCGGCCGCCTGGCAGTTTGGTCCGCTGCCAGGGACCACCGGACAGACCTGATGCCCGCTGACCATCGCCGGCACCATTGGCGAGGATTGTGTTGGGGGCGGTGTCGGCGAAGCCGAGGGCGCGGAAGCTGAAGGCGGCGGAAGTGATGGCGGCCCTGCTTGCGGCGGCGAACCTGGCGGACTCTGCTGGGGCGCCGGACTGGCGGGCGCCGGCTGCGGCGAGTCTTTGTTGTCGCTTCCAAACGATGGCAGCAGCGAGGTCGACGGCAGGAGCGACGAGGGAGCCTTCAGGAGCTTTTGGATTTCGTCGACCAGACCGGGATTGTCCGACTGCGACGGAGGAGACGGTGGCGCCCGGTCGGCTGGCGGCGCCGCGGAAAGCTGCGCCGCTGCGGGCGCGCTGGCGAGGGTCGCGAGCAGCACCGCGGCTGCGGCAACGCAGATGCATCGTGCCGCCAGACGCCGGCGCAACATGCGGTTCAATACGAGCATGTCCCAGCCTACGCCGATGTACCGGCGGAGAGAAGACGGGTCACCGGAACCGTTGCTAGACCAGCTTGAGAGCGACCACGAAGCCGAGCACCAGCACGACCGCGCCGATCGTCACCCACAGGCCGAGCCGCTTTTCGATCTGCTCTCGGATCACCACGCCGTAGCGGTTCAGCACGATGGCCACGACGAAGAACCGGCCGCCGCGAGCGATGATCGAGAACAGGATGAACGACCAGATGTCGTAGCCGGCGAAACCGGAGGTGATGGTCACCAGCTTGTAGGGGATCGGGGTCAGGCCCTTGAGCAGGATGATCCAGGCGCCCCATTGCGCATAGCCGGCGCGAAAGGCCTCGACCTTGTCGCCGTAGCCATAGAGCTGTATCAGCCAATGGCCGACCGAATCGTACAGCACGGCGCCGATCAGATAGCCGACCACGCCGCCCGCGACCGAGGTGATGGTGCACAGCCCGGCGTAAAACCATGCCCGTTCCGGCCGTGCCAGCGACATCGGAATCAGCATGACGTCCGGCGGGATCGGGAAGAACGAACTCTCCGCGAAGGAGACCATTCCGAGGATCCACAGAGCGTAGGGCTTGTGGGCGGCGTCGATGCACCAGTCGTAGATTTTGCGCAGCATGACGCGCGATCAACCAC
>NZ_QPFS01000168.1:0-8231 GCF_010906995.1 Rhodopseudomonas sp. WA056
CCCCTCCCCGCAAGGGGGAGGGGAGCTAAGTACCGGCGTCCTCCTCGCTTTCGCCTTCCCCGATCGCGTCGCCAAGAACCGCGGCAATGGCAGCTTCACGCTCGCCAACGGCCGCGGCGCCGCGATCGAGCAGACCTCTGGGCTGGCGCGTGCGCCGTATCTGGCGGTCGGCGAACTCACCGGTACTGCGGCGCAGGGACGGATTCTGCTGGCTGCGCCGATCACGCTTTCCGAGATCGAGCTGCACTTCGGCGATCAGATCACCGATGCCGACGAGGTGAGTTTCGACCGCTCCGCGATGACGCTGCGGGCGCGCCGCCGCCGGGCGCTGCACGCCATCACGCTGTCCGAAGCGCCGCTGGCGCTGGCGCCGTCGGAGGGCACCGCCCGGGTGCTGGCCGATGGTTTGATTGCCGCCGGGCTCGACCGGCTGCCATGGTCGAAGCAGCTTCAGCAATGGCGCGGCCGGGTGATGTTCCTGCGCAAGGCCGAGGGCGAACCCTGGCCTGATTTGTCGGGTGCCGCCCTCGCCGACTCGCGGGAAGACTGGCTGGTGCCTGCGCTGTTCGACAAGACCGGGCTGAAGGATTTTTCCGCTTCCGACCTGTCCGACGCCCTGATGAACCTGCTGCCGTGGGAGCTGCGCGTCCGGCTCGACCGCGAGGCGCCGACGCATTTCGAGGCGCCCACCGGCTCGAAGCTGCCGATCGATTACGAGGCCGAACAGGGCCCGACCATCGCGGTGCGGCTGCAGGAATTGTTCGGCCTCACCGCCCATCCCTCGGTCGCCGGCGGCGCGGTGCCGCTGGTGCTGGAGCTGCTTTCGCCGGCGCATCGCCCGGTGCAGGTCACGCGCGACCTGCCCGGCTTCTGGCGCGGCTCTTACGCCGGCGTGCGGACCGATCTGCGCGGCCGCTATCCGCGCCATCCATGGCCGGAAGACCCGGCCTCGGCGCCGCCGACCCGCCGAGCCAAGCCGAAAGGCACCTGAGCCGGCGCCGGCATTAATCCTTCGCTTACCGTTTTGGCTAAAAACAGCCTGATGCATCGGGCGCCTCGGTCGCGCTCGGCATCCGCGCGTGATCCAATCGGCGCGGTGACGGACGGTGTGAGTAGGCGTCATGCGTAGCATTTTGATTTTCGCCGCGGCTCTCGTGGTGCTCGGCACCGTGATGGCCCAAATCGCCGACCGGATCGCTCCGGCCCCGGCGCAGGCGCACGCCGCGCCCCCCGGCACCATCGGCATGTTGGCCGCCTCCGACGGCGGTCGCCGCAACCTCAGCATCGCCCGCGATCCGCGCGGCCATTTCCGCACCGACGGACGAATCGACGGGCAGCGGCTGACCTTCATGGTCGACACCGGCGCATCTGCGGTGGCGTTGAACGAGAGCTCGGCGGCACGGTTCGGCCTGCGTCCGTCGCGCGGCGACTACACCACGCAGGTGTCGACGGCGAACGGCCAGGTCAAAGCCGCGCGCGCCCGGATCGCGATGCTCGACATCGGCGGACTGATCGTGCGCGACGTCGATGCGCTGGTGCTACCCGACGAGGCGCTGTCGGAAAATCTGCTCGGTCTGTCGTATCTGTCGCGGCTGAAGCGGTTCGCCTATGCGGACGGCCGGATGGTGCTCGAGCAATAGGCTCCCGGCAAACTCTACCGTTCCGGCGCAAGCACCCTCAGCCGCGTTTCAGCATGTCCTTGGCTGCCAGCAATCCGCCGCCGGCGATCAGCAGCGCCGCCACCGCGAGCGTCGCGGTCGGCCGGGCATAGCCGGCGACGATCAGAAAGGCGGTCGACAGCAGCGGCGTGGCGTAGGACGCAGCCCCGAGCACGCGAATGTCGCCGCGCTTCATGCCGATATCCCAGGCATAGAACGCAGCCCCCACCGGACCGATGCCGAGCGCCACGATCGCGACCCATTGCAGGGCAGTTTCCGGCCACGCCGTCGCTTCGATCAGCACATGGACCGCCGCGGCGAGCAGCGCAGTGACGAAGCAGAAACCGGCAACCGCATCGGTCGGCACCGCACTCAGCCGGCGCGACAGCACCGAATAGCTCGCCCAAACGAAAGCCGCGACGAAAGCGGCGGCGAGACCCGGCAGATAGGCCCGCTCGAGCGCCGCGCCGTTGCCGGTGAACAGCAGCACGGTACCGGCGAGCCCCAGCAGCGCACCGGCCAGGTGATGCGGCATCAGCCGCTCGCCCGGCAGCAGCGACGAGAACAGCACGATCAGCAGCGGCCACAGATAGTTCAGCAGCCCCGCCTCGGCCGGCGGCGCCAGCCGCAGCGCAACGAAATACAGCGCGTGATAGCCGAACAGACCGCCGACACCGACCGCCCACACCAGCGGCGGCTGGCGCAACGCGCGCACCGCCTGCGGCCGCGCGATCCATCCCACCGCTGCGGCAGCCGCACCGATCGCAAACGTCATCGCGGCGAGCTGGAATGGCGGAATGGTGCCGGTCGCGACCGTCATCACCGCGAGCAGCGACCACATCAGGATCGCCGACAGCCCGATCAGCGTGGCGACGCGCGGCGTCACTGCAGCGCTCCGCAGCTACGGCACATCGCGACGCCGCCGCAATCGCCCCGCACGACCACGGCCAACGCACCGCGCCTCACACCATGTATTGACCGCCGTTGATGGTCAGGGTCGATCCGGTGATGTAGCCGGCCTCGTCGCCGGCGAGGAACACCACCGCGCGCGCGATTTCCTCGGCTTCGCCGAGCCGGTTGCACGGGATCAGCGGCAGGATCGCTTTTTCCAGCACGTCCTTCGGCACCGCCTGCACCATCTCGGTGTTGATGTAGCCGGGACAGATCGCATTCACCGTGATGCCGCCGCGGGCATTCTCCAGCGCCAGCGCTTTGGTGAAACCGATGTCGCCGGCCTTCGCGGCCGAATAGTTGACCTGGCCGAACTGTCCCTTCTGACCGTTGATCGACGAGATGTTGACGATGCGGCCGAACTTGCGCGCACGCATGCCTTCGATCACCTGCCGAGTCATGTTGAACAGCGAGCCGAGATTGGTGTTGATCACCGCATTCCATTGCTCGAGCGTCATCTTGTGAAAGGCGCCGTCGCGGGTGATGCCGGCATTGTTGACCAGAATGTCGACCGGCCCGAGTTCGGCCTCGACCTTCTTGACGCCCTCGGCGCAGGCATCGAACGAACTCACGTCCCATTTAAATACCGGAATACCCGTCTCGTTCTTGAACTTCTCCGCGGCCGAATCGTTGCCGGCATAAGACGCAGCAACCTCATTGCCCGCCGCCTTCAACGCCTTGCTGATTGCTGCACCGATTCCACGCGTTCCCCCCGTCACCAACGCCACCCGCGCCATTGCAAAACTCCTCCCACAATTCCTTTTTTGTCTAGAACGCGATTGTGTCTTTTCGAATAAAAGGATGGCCGCTCGTGAACATCAAGCAAAAACGCCCGGCAATCTGCCGGGCGTTTGAACAATCGTTCTTGCACTGCAACTGATCAGTCCGTGTATCGCGACATCGTCGCGACACGCGCGATCAATCGCGCGCGAGGCACATCGCAATGCCCATGCCACCGCCGATGCAAAGCGTGGCAAGACCTTTCTTCGAATCGCGCTTCTGCATCTCGTGCAACAGCGTCACAAGGACGCGCGCGCCCGACGCACCGATCGGATGACCGATCGCGATCGCACCACCATTGACGTTAACCTTAGAAGTATCCCAGCCGAGATCCTTGTTCACCGCACAGGCCTGCGCCGCGAAGGCTTCGTTGGCTTCGATCAGATCGAGATCGCCGACCGACCAGCCGGCCTTCTTCAGCGCCGCACGCGACGCCGGAATCGGACCGCTACCCATGATCTTCGGATCGACGCCGGCCTGGCCCCACGACACGATTCGGGCCAGCGGCTTCTTGCCGAGCTTCTCGGCCTGCTTGGCGGTCATCAGCACCACCGCAGCGGCGCCGTCGTTGATGCCCGAAGCAGAACCGGCCGTCACGGTGCCGTCCTTCTCGAACGCCGGCTTCAGCTTGGCCATGGCTTCGATCGTGGCGCCGTGGCGCGGATACTCGTCGGTGTCGACCACGATGTCGCCCTTGCGGGTCTTGATCGTCACCGGCGCGATCTCGTCCTTGAACTTGCCGGCCTTCTGCGCAGCTTCGGCCTTCTGCTGCGAAGCGACGGCGAATTCGTCCTGCTGAGCGCGCGTGATCTGCCACTGCCGCGCAACGTTCTCGGCGGTGTTGCCCATGTGGTAACCGTTGAAGGCATCCCACAGGCCGTCCTTGAGCATGGTGTCGACCAGTTCGACCGCGCCCATTTTCACGCCGCCGCGCAAATATTGCGCATGCGGCGCCATGCTCATCGATTCCTGACCGCCCGCAACGACGATGTCGGAGTCACCATTCATCAACGCCTGGTAGCCGAGCGCGACCGAGCGAAGACCCGACCCGCAAAGCTGGTTGATGCCCCACGCCGGGCTTTCGACCGGAATACCGGCAGCGATCGACGCCTGCCGCGCCGGGTTCTGGCCCTGGCCGGCCGTCAAGATCTGCCCCATGATCACTTCAGAAACCTGCGCCGGATCGATGCCGCCGCGCTCCAGCGCGGCTTTGATCGCGACTGCGCCGAGCTCGTGCGCCGGGGTGGTGGCGAAGGCGCCGTTGAAACTTCCGACAGCGGTGCGAGCAGCGCTGACGATGACGACATCGTCCGACATGGACATCTCCTGGGCTTGGGTTTTTGACGGGCTCTTGGACGGCGGGGCCTGGGTTGGCGTGCCGGTGTCGGCGCACATCCTGTGAAGCCGGCGGCGGCGTGTCAATCCGGCACACGCATCTTGGTGCTGCGATGGCGCTAAATTCACCCTGGCCGGCGGCAACGCACAAAACGGTAGCCGAGGTGCATTGAAAGTGCTTACTTTATTGCATTGCGTCTCAGCCTGCTGTCGGGAGGCGGCGGGTTCCTTATCCTCCGTGTGTGTGGGTGACATGGCGAAATCAGACCAACCGACCACGATCAAAAAATACGCGAACCGGCGACTCTACAACACCGGCACCAGTACTTACGTGACCCTCGAAGATCTCGCCGCGATGGTGAAGAACGGTGAGGATTTCCTCGTCTACGACGCCAAGACCGGCGACGACATCACCCGCAGCGTGCTCGCGCAGATCATCTTCGAGCAAGAGAACAAGGCCGGGCAGAATCTTCTGCCGACCACCTTCCTTCGGCAACTCATCCGCTTCTACGGCGACAGCATGCAGATGGTGGTGCCGAAGTATCTGGAGCAATCGATCGATTCGCTGACGCGCGAGCAGGAAAAATTCCGCAAGCAGATGGCGTCGACCTTCAGCATGACGCCGTTCGCCCCGCTTGAGGAAACCGTCCGCCGCAACATGGAGCTGTTTCAGCAGACCTTCTCGATGTTCGTGCCGCGCAACCCGGGCCACGAATCGCCCGACGATGCACCGGCAGAAACAAGCGGCAGCGCGGACAGCATCGACGATCTGCGTCGGCAGATGAAAGAGATGCAGGACCGGCTGGAGCGGATGTCGCTCGAGCAGCCGAAGAAGGACGAATAGAGCGGTTCTGCGTTGATGGAATCGCGGCCGCGCTTCGACGCACTCGCTCACCACAGGCAGACCCTCGTGGTGGGGATGCGCGAAGCGCAGTCTCCAGCCATGCGCCGCAGCCGCTACGGCTGTTCCTCCTGCGGGCCGCCCGGCTTTGCCGAGCTTCTCGGAGCCTGAGCGATAATTGGTTCAGGCGCAGTGATCATTTCGTTAGTCGCGTGGTTCGTTCACCGCTGTCGTGACGGCCAGGCTCGTCCCGGCCATCTTACTGAGCGCCTTGACCGAGGGCGCTCGCGGCCGCCGCCCCGGCGGCGAGCGGCCACGGCCGCTGCTGCGACGCCAGGCCGATCAGCCGGCCTTGAATGTAATCGCAGCCCCAGTCGCACAGGAGCTGCGCGGAGTCTTCGTCCTGCACCCATTCGGCAACGGTCTTGATACCGAGCCGGCGCGCCAGATCGATCAGCGTCTGCACGAAAGCGCGGTCGTCGGCCGAGCGCGCGATGTTCTGCACGAAGGCGCCGTCGATCTTGACGATGTCGACGCCGAGCGCGCGCAGATTGCGGAACGAGGTGTAGCCGGCGCCGAAATCGTCGATCGCGATCTTGGCGCCGAGTGTCTTCAGCCGGTTGACGAAGCCGCGCACCTCGTCGAGGTCGGGGATCGCCACCGTCTCGGTGATCTCGACGATCAACCGTTCGGCGATACCAGGATGCGCCAGCATCAACGATTCGATTCCGGCCCACCAATCGGCATCGATCGTGGTGTCGGGCGAGATGTTGAGACTGAGGGTCACGCCCGGCGCTGCGGCGAGTTCGGCCACCACCAGTTCGAGCACGCGATGATCGACGAGACGGATCAGCCCGAGCCGCTCGGCCACCGGCACGATGTCGGGCGCAAGCAGAACCTGGCCGTCGTCGGTCTTCATCCGCACCAGGCATTCGTGGAATGCCGGCGCCCGCGACGCCGCCGCGACCACCGGCTCGTAGGCCAGCACGATGCGACGCTCGTTCAGCGCGGTGACGATCTCGTCGGTGACCCGGATGTTGACCCGGCGCTGGGTGTCGCGCTCGACATTCGGGCGCCACATCGAGAACGAACCGCTGCGCCGATGCTTGGCGGCGGCCAATGCCTCTTGGGCACGGTTGATGGCTTCATCCGCCGTGCGGGCGTGGCGCGGCGCACTCACCGCGCCGATCGAGGCGGTGATCGACACCGGGCCCGACTTGGTCGGCACGATTTCGTCGCGAACCCCGGCGAGAAACCGCTCGGCCGCGATATGGGCGTCGTCGACCGTGCAGTTCTTCAGCACCAGACCGAATTTGTTGCCAGAGAACCGGCCGAGCTGATCGCCGGACCGCAGCCGGCTGCGGATCCGGCCGGAGATGGTCGAAATCACCTCGTCGGCAACGTCGAAGCCGAACGAATCGTTGACGCGCGACAGATGGTCGAGACCGACCAGCATGAACGACAGGCTGGTGCGAAACCGTGACGCCTCCTCGATCGCCTCTGCCAGCGCGGCGATCAGATGGGTGCGGTTGAGTTCACCGGTGAGCGGATCATGTTGCGACAGTTTGAGGAGCTGCTCGTCGCGGGCGTGACGCTCGTTGTTGATGCGGACGATGCCCTCGACCCGCGCCGGCCGGCCATCCGCGCCTGCGAACCAGACCCCGGTCTCCTCGATCCAGCATACCGGCGCCGAGGTCGAGGCGCGGATGCCGTATTCAATCCGGTACGGTACGCAGCCGGGCCCGGCCGCGGCGGCGGCGTTGAGCAGCGCTTCGGACCGGACGGCACGGGACGGCTCCAGCATCGCCGCATAGCTCGCGCCGGTGGCCAGCGTTTCGGCCGGAATATCCTGAAACAGCTCGGCCATCCGGCCGGTCCAGTTCAGCGCATCCGAAGCAAGATCCCAGACAAAGGTGGCTTGGCCGAGCAGCGACAGCAGCGACGGATCAGACGCGGTCGCGGTCTGCGCGGTCGACGGGCGGGGCGCAGGAGCGACGGACGACACGACTGCCTCGTTTCGGGACGCTGTCAGGTGATTCTCCTGTGCAGGATAGGTCGGCCGACCCTCCACACGCTAGGTCGATAATATTAAGAAATTGGAAACCAATTCCGATTTCGGGACAGGAACGGAAGCCCCGGCCTCGGCATACTACTAGGCAAGCCTTCCGGCACACGACTTGCGACGACGCCGTCAGGACAGGGCGACCCGTCCCGAAACGAGACAAGTGAACGTGGGTGCGATTATGGCAAAGGTCTGGATCGAGGACGGAAGCGATCTCCACGGCGCCTCAGCGGAGCCGGATTGCGCCGAGGCCGAGCTGATCGAGCCTCTGCCGGTCCCGGTGACGCCGCCGCCGATGCGAACCCGCTACACCGACCGTCAGGTCCGGCCATCCTCGAACTTCGTGGCACAATTGATGGCGATCGACGGCGGTTATCCGCAGACCCGGGACTGCAATCGCGCCGAGCCCGGACAAGCCAACGCCGCCTATCGCTCGACCGGCGGTCACGCCTACGCGGCACCGTCGTCTGGCCTTCGCACCCAGCGAATGTCCTGATCGCCCCCGGTCGACGTCTCTCAACGCGCCGGCGACTTTTCCTCTGCCTTCCCCAATTCGGCCACAGCCAGCGACCCGGCGGCCTTCCCCGGCCCGGGGGCACCCAGC
>NZ_QPFS01000169.1:0-8159 GCF_010906995.1 Rhodopseudomonas sp. WA056
GCGAGCGATCAGCTGGGGAGGCGGGGGCATCTCGGCATCGATGCCACCGTCGACGATCCGCACCTCGGTCGCCGCCGCTTTCGCGAGAACGTTCACGCCGGCGCAATCTGCCAGATAAGCTTCGACCATCGCGCGGGTCACGCTCGCTGGATATGGCGATACCCGATCGGCGGCGAGGCCGTGATCGCCGGCGAAGATGAACACCGCCGCCCGCTCGGCCCGCGGCGGCGCCGGATGCCAAATCAGCCCGAGCTGCACGGCGAGTTCTTCGAGCCGGCCGAGCGAGCCCGGCGGCTTCGCCTTGCCATCGAGCCGGGCTCGCAGCTCGGACTCATGGGCGTGATTGACCGGCGGAACGGCCAGGATACGTGGATCGAGCAAGGGCGCGTGCATCGGAAGCTCGGCAATCGGAATGCTCTGCCACCGCTTCTGCGGGGCAGTCAGGACGTGCAAACGACCGTTGCGGCGGCGACAGCTAAGCCGGGCGCACGCTGGTTCGTTCGGGCGACGAAGGAATTTCTCCGCGAAAGCGGAGGCGCGTCAGGTCGGCGGTTGGTGCGGCATGGCTGTGTCCTTCTTCGACCCACCGTCGAATGGCATGGTTTTCGGACTTCGGCCGGTCTCCTGGCTCGCGGACATTGTCCCGATCGCCTTCCCGAGCGGCTGTTGCGCCGTGCTCAGTGGCGGTGTGACCGGAAGCGGTCCGCTTACAGTTGCGGGGGCAGCCGCGGATTTGGCGATTGCGCGCCGCACCGCATTCCCGTTTCACCCTTCGAACGAAGGGCACCGAAGCAGGCAGTACCACAGCACGCCGATGCCGCCGGCGCAAGATTGACAACGTCCCGGAGCCGCACTCTAAGACGAAGGTCCACCAAGCCGCGCCCTCCCTGTCCGCTGTCGAGCGACGAAGGCGCATCATCTCGACCGGATTGACCGCATCTTGCTGTGGGATGTGACGGTGATAGGCGGCGGCATCGCCGGTCTTTGCGCGGCGATCGCCGCGCGCCGAGGCGGCGCTGCGGTGCGCTTGCTCGAAGCGGCACCGCGGCCCTTGCGCGGCGGCAATGCGCGCCACGGTCGCAATTTCCGGCTGACGCACGAGACGCCGCTCGACTACGTCCCCGATCGCTATACGGCGGATGAATTGCGCGCCGAGCTGCGCAGCGTGACCGGTGAGGAGACCGACCGGGTTCTCACGGAGGCGCTGATCGAACGTTCATACAGCATCGCTGGCTGGTTGATCGAACACGGCGTGCATCTGCAGCCGCCCGGCACCGGGGTGATGCCGTATTCCCGCCGCACCGCATTTCCGCTCGGCGGCGGCAAGGCAATGATCAATGCGTTGTACGCATCTGCCGAGCGATTAGGCATCGCAATCAACTACGACAGCGAGGTCCGATCGATTCTCCACAGCGAGGGCAGCGGCTGGACCGTCAACGTGCGTAGCACCGGCACTGACGCCCCAATCCGCACGCGCAGTGTCGTCGTCTGCGCCGGAGGCGCGGGCGCCGACCCGGCGTGGCTGCGCGCCAATTTCGGCAGCACTGCCGAGGGCTGGATGGTCCGCGGCACGCCTTATGCCGACGGCCGCCTGCTCGATCTGCTGATCGGGGCCGGCGGCTGTGCGATCGGCGATCCGACTACATGCCATGTCGTTCCGGTCGATGCGCGCGGGCCGCAATTCGATGGCGGCATCGTGACCCGGATCACGTCGATTCCACTCGGCGTCGTTGTCGATCGATCCGGTGCTCGCATCGACGTCGTAGGGGCCGGATCCCAGCCGACGCACTACGCCAAATGGGGACCAAGGATCGCCGCCTGCCCAGGCCAGATCGCTTATCTGGTGCTCGATACCCAAGGCCTCGCCCGTGCCGCGCCATCCGCCCTGGCGCCAGTCACTGCGCCGAACCTCGGCGAACTAGCTGCCGCGCTGCAGATCGATCCCACGGCTCTGTTGCAAAGCATCGAGGACTTCAATGCCGCCCCGGCCAACGCCGCGCGTACCATCGCGGAGCCACCATTTGCCGCCTATCCGATGCGGCCGGGGCTGACGTTCGTGCACTACGGCATCAAGGTGGATGCAACGATGCGGGTGGTCCAGGCCGACGGTCGCCGCCACGACGACCTGTTCGCGGCCGGCATGATCATGGCTGCGAATGTGCTGCGCCGCGGCTATCTCGCCGGGCTCGGCATCACCCTATCGGCAGTATTCGGCCAGATCGCAGGTGAGGAGGCAGCGCGCCATGTCCGCGGCTGATCCGATGCTCGAAGCCGAGCGCGTGCTGCGGATCTGCAGCGCCTGCATGTATTGCGATGGGCTCTGCCCGGTGTTTCCAGCGATCGACGGCAAGCACAACTTCAGCCTGAGCGACGTCAGCTACCTGTCGAACCTGTGCCACAACTGCCAGGGCTGCTGGCATGATTGCCAATACGCACCACCACATCCGTTCGCCGTCAACCTGCCGGCGACGTTCGCCGATCTTCGGCAGCGCTCCTATGCCGACCATCTGTGGCCGCCCGCGCTCGGTCGCGCCTTTCGCGCCTCATCGCTCGCCGTGCCCGCCACCGTCGCGCTCGCGCTGCTGATCACCTTCGCGCTGGTGCTGGGCACGGGCTCACCAGAAGCATTACGGACGACATACGCTGGCGAAGGCGCGTTCTATCGCGTGCTGCCGTGGCCGGCGATGGCCGGGCTCGCGGGCGGCACGTTCGCGTGGGCAGTGATTGCGATCACGCTGGCGACTTTGCGATACTGGCGCACGATCGCGCCAAAGACGACGATCAGCGAGATCGTGCGCGCGCTGCCGGTTGCCCTCTCCGACATCATCACGCTGCGCCACCTCGGCGGCGGCGGACCCGGCTGCCATGACCATGATGAGCGAACCTCGCAGCGGCGACGGATCTTGCATCACCTGACTGCCGGCGGCTTCGTGCTCAGCGGCCTGTCGACGATCGCGGCTTCCGCTTATCATCACCTGCTGGGCGTGATGGCGCCCTACCCGCTCGCCAGCCTGCCGGTGATGCTCGGGCTCGTCGGCGGCGTGACGATGACCGTGGGTGCAGTCGGGCTGCTGGCACTGGAAGCGCGGGCCGACCGCGCGTCGAGCGACCGCGGCGAGACCAAGCTCAACGTCGCGTTTCTCGTCTTGCTGGCCCTGGTCGGCGCCAGCGGGCTTGCGGTGCTCGGCTTCCGCAGCACGCCCGCGATGGCGCCGCTGCTCACCGCCCATCTCGGGCTGGTGTTTGGCCTGTTCGCCGCGCTGCCGTTCAGCAAGGCGCTGCACGCGCCGTTCCGGGCAGCGGCGCTGCTGCGTGCCGCAATCGACAGCAGTCGCCGCGCTTCAGCGCGGGCTCCGGACGCCTCGGGCGACTCGCTTTGATCCTGATCAAGCTGGCGCGAATTTGATGGACGCGGGAGGCCGGCAAACTGGTCGTGAAGGTCGATTGACAGTTCGCCGTTTCCGTCCCAAACATCGCGCGCCGACGGTGTCCTGTCCTCGACAGGACGAAGAGGGAATATCGGAAGGCCGCTGCCCGCAGCGGCCGAGCCGAAGCTGCCCCCGCAACTGTAAACGGCGAGCCGACGCAACACGCCACTGGATAACTTCCGGGAAGGCTGCATCGGCGACGACCCGTGAGCCAGGAGACCTGCCGTCGCCTGCTATGATGACGTCGTTTCGGGCGGGGTGCCCCGGGATGTCTTTCGGCGGTCCGGAGTGCAGGTCCGTTCGCCGGTTTTGAGCCATCGCCCGCGATGGCCAACCGACGAGATTCGGCGCGATGCCGCCCACTGCGCTCCATCCCGGTGTCATTGCCGGTTCTCAGCCGTCGCTTCCGCCGGACGCCGCCGAGATCGCGGTGCTGTCGCCCTGCGCCGAGACGCTGGCAGCCTTCGCTGAGGCGTGGACCGGTGACGCCGACCGTCTGCACACCAGCGACCTCGCCTCCTTCGCTGCGCAGGCATGTGATCGCTCGCTCGATTCGTCGCTGCTGCGCGCGATCCTGATCGTACTGCCGGATCAGGCGGATCTTTGCCGTGAAGCCGTCGAAGCGATCACCGCGTTCGCCGGCAGCCGGCGGATAGCCTTCGCGGTCCTCAGCTCTCGCGAGCAGCCCGGTGTTCCGAGCGAACTGATCACCAACCTGCCCCCCACGACGCTCCGTCGCCTGAACAGGCTGTACATTCAGCGTGCTGGCGATGCCGCACGCGCCATCCTGATGCAGTTCGCCCTCGCCGCGGGGCTCAGCATCTCCGCGATGGAGACTTCAAGCGACAGCGCGGTCGCCGACACAGAGCAGCCCCCATCCCTTCTCCCCGAGCTGATCGAGGACGCCGCCCGATGACTTACGCCTACGAACGAGACGGCGACGCGATCTATCGTCAGTCGTTCTCCATCATCCGCGCCGAAGCCGCGCTCGATCGATTCACGCCCGACGAGGAGAAGATCGCGGTGCGCATCATCCACGCCAGCGGCATGGTCGAAGTCGCCGGCGACATCGCGTTCACGCCCGACTTCGTCGCGGCGGGCCGCGCCGCGCTGCAGGCCGGCGCGCCGATCCTGTGTGACGCGCAGATGGTCGCCAATGGCGTCACCCGCAAGCGGCTTCCGGCCGACAACGAAGTGATCTGCACGCTGAACCATCCTGACGTTCCTGCCCTCGCTGCAAAGCTCGGCACCACCCGATCGGCCGCCGCCGTCGATCTGTGGCGCGACCGGATGCAGGGCGCTGTGGTCGCGATCGGCAACGCGCCAACCGCGCTGTTCCGCCTGCTCGAAATTCTCGCCGAGCCCGGCGCACCGCGGCCCGCGGCCATTATCGGCATCCCGGTCGGCTTCGTCGGCGCCGCCGAATCCAAGGACGCGCTGCTGACGGACTCACCCTCGCCTTGCGTGATCGTGCGCGGCCGGCGCGGCGGCAGCGCGATGACGGCTGCGGCGATCAACGCGCTGGCGAGCGAACGCGAATGAGCACACCGACGATCTACGGCGTCGGCGTCGGCCCAGGCGCACCAGACCTGATGAGCGTCCGCGCTGCGCGGCTGATCGGTGGCGCCAAGGTGGTGGCGTATTTCCGCAAAGCCGGACGCCCCGGCCACGCCCGCCGCATCGCCGATGGCCTGCTGCCGGAGGGCGTGATCGAAGAACCGATGGACTATCCGGTGACGACCGAGATCGCACTCGACGATCCGGCCTATGCGGCGACGCTGCGCAGCTTCTACGAACAATGCGTCGCGCGGCTCGCCGACCACATCGCGCAAGGCCGCGACGTCGTCGTGCTGTGTGAAGGCGATCCCTTTTTGTACGGCTCGTTCATGCATCTGCACAGCCGGCTGGCGCCGCGCATCCGCGTCGAAGTCGTGCCGGGCATCTCCGGCATGGCGGCATGCTGGACTGCGAGCGGCACGCCGATCACCTATGGCGACGACGTGCTCTGCGTGGTGCCGGCAACGCTCGGACCAGCGCGGCTGAAGGCGGCGCTCGCCACCGGCGATGCAATCGTGATCATGAAGCTCGGCCGCAATCTGCCGAAGGTGCGCCGCGCGCTCGACGACGCCGGCCTGCTCGATCGCGCGATCTATGTCGAGCGCGGCGCGATGGACGATCAGGTCGTGATGCCGCTCGCCGACAAGACCACCGACGACGCGCCTTACTTCTCGATCGTGCTGGTCCACGGACAGGGACGACGGCCATGACCGGATCTGTCGTCGTCGCGGGCCTCGGGCCCGGCGCGCAGGAACTGATCACCCCCGAAGTCAGCGCAGCGCTGGCGCGCGCCACCGACATCGTCGGCTACGCGCCCTATGTGGCGCGCGTCGCTGAGCGTGAAGGCTTGCAGCGGCACGCGTCTGATAACCGCGAAGAGCTCGATCGCGCCGGCTTCGCGCTGCGGCTGGCGGCCGAGGGTCGCCATGTCGTCATCGTCTCCTCCGGCGATCCCGGCGTGTTCGCGATGGCGGCGGCGCTGTTCGAAGCGATCGAAGCCGGCGATCCGTCGTGGCGCGAGCTCGACATCCGCATCCTGCCCGGCATCAGCGCGATGTTCGCCGCCGCGGCGCGGATCGGCGCGCCGCTCGGCCACGATTTCTGCGCGATCAACCTGTCGGACAATCTCAAGCCGTGGGAGACCGTCGAGAAGCGGCTGCGCGCCGCAGCGGAGGCCGATTTCGTCATCGCGCTGTACAACCCGATCTCGAAGGCCAGGCCGTGGCAGCTCGGCCGCGCCTTCGAGCTGCTGCGCACCATCCATCCCGCGTCCGTGCCGGTGATCTTTGCGACCGCTATCAGCGATCCACGCGAACGCATCGACGTGGCGCCGCTCGGCGAGGCGGTGCCGCAACGCGCCGACATGCGCACGCTGGTGATGATCGGCTCGTCGCAGACCCGGATCATTCCGCGTCGCAGCGGCGCCGCTTTCGTCTACACCCCGCGGTTCTCCGGAGCGGTGTCGTGACCGAGCCAGGCCATCACATCGGCGACCGTCGCGACGCAGTGCCGATCCGGCACCGCGGGCCGCTTCACCATGATCACCGGCAGCCCGAGTTCGCGCGCCGCGGTGATCTTGGCAACAGCCGCATCGCCGCCGGCATTTTTGGCGACGACGATCTCGGTGCGGTGCGCCCGCAGCAGCGCGCGGTCGCCGGCGAGATCGAACGGTCCGCGCGCCACCACGATATCGACATTCGGCAACGGCAGCGGCCCGCGCGGTGGATCGACCAGCCGGACCAGATAGGCGTGCTGCGGCTGCGCCGCGAACAGCTCGAGGTTCTGGCGGCCGATGCCGAGAAACACCCGCCGCGGCGCTGCGCCGAGCGCGCTCACCGCCTGAGCGAGATCTTCGACATCGACCCAGCGATCACCGGCGACCGCCTGCCACGCCGGCCGCTCCAACGCCAACAGCGGCACGCCCGCTTCGGCGCAGGCGATCACCGCGTGGCGGCTCATCTGCGCCGCGAATGGATGCGTCGCATCGACGACGCGCTCGATCCGCTCGGCGCGCAAGTAATCGACCAAGCCGCTGATGCGGCCAAAGCCACCAACGCGAAACGGGATCGGCGGTGGCTTCGGGTGATCGGTGCGGCCGGCGAACGACAGCACCGCGTCGACGGCCGGCTCGGCGGCGATCGCCCGGGCGAGCGCCGAGGCATCGGCAGTGCCGCCGAGGATCAATACGCGCGAGCGATGCGATGAAGGGAGCGTCATGATCACCAGCGATGACACGACGCAGCCCTGGCTGTCCATCGTCGGAATCGGTGAGGACGGCCTCAAGGGGTTGTCGGCGCGCGCACGGGCGCTGCTGGACACCGCCGAGCTGATCGTCGGAGGTGATCGCCATCTCTCCCTCGTCGCCGCATTGAACAAGCCCACAATGCCGTGGCGCGTGCCGTTCGCGGCCTCGCTCCCCGACGTGCTGGCGCAGCGTGGCCGCCGCGTCGCCGTGCTGTGCTCCGGCGATCCGTTCTGGCACGGCGCGGGATCGGTGCTGGCCGATCATCTCGCGGCAAATGAATGGACCGCCGTGGCGGCGCCATCGACCTTTGCCTGGGCCGCTGCGCGGCTCGGCTGGCGCCTGGAAGACGCGGTGACGCTCGGCCTGCACGCGCGCCCCGTCGCGACGCTGCGTCCGCATCTCCGCCCGCAGGCGCGGCTGATCGTATTGGTGCGCGACGGCGCCGCGGTCGGCGAGATCGCCGCGTATCTCGCGGCGAACGGTTTCGGCGCGTCCGAACTCACCGTGCTCGAAGCACTCGGCGGCCCGCGCGAGCGCGTGCGGCGAACCACCGCCTCGATCTTCGCTTTCCCCGACGTCACCGCTCCAGTCGCACTCGGCATCGCCGCAGCCGCGGAGCCGAATGCCGTGATCATGCCGTGCGTCAGCGGCCTGCCGGACGAGCTGTTTCAGCACGACGGCCAGCTCACCAAGCGCGAGATCCGCGCGGTGACGCTGTCGACGCTGGCGCCGCGCGGCCATGAGCTGCTGTGGGACATCGGCGCCGGTGCCGGCTCGATCGGGATCGAATGGCTGCTGGCGGCGCGTAGCAATCGCGCGATCGGGATCGAAACGCGCGCCGATCGGCTCGCGACCGCGCGCGCCAATGCCGAGGCGCTCGGCGTGCCGCCTGTCTCCTATACACCTCTGACGCTTCCGCCGATATCCCG
>NZ_QPFS01000016.1:0-55844 GCF_010906995.1 Rhodopseudomonas sp. WA056
GGGTCGACAGCATCAGCGAGCCGTAGATCGCCCGGAAGCGCTGCACCGGCACCGACACCGAGACGATCACCTCGCCGCGGTCGTTGATCCGCACCATGCTGCTCTTGTGGCCTTTGAGCGATTGCGCGACCTCCTGATAGCCGTTGCCGTTCTCCGGCCCGAGCTCGCGATACAGCGGCAGGTCGCCGCGATTGAACCAGGTTCGGATCGCGATCATCGCCCGCTCGACGATGCCGGGCTTCTCCGCCGTCGGCGGCGGCAAATCGAACCGCATCACGTCGCCGCGGCCGTACAGGCTGCGGCTGTCGAGGATCAGCACACCGTCGCGGTCGTAGATCCGGGCGCGGGTCTTGGTCGGCGAGATCAGCCGCCGCAGCACCGGCGCGACGCGCTCGGGATTGATCGGAAAGTCCAGCAGCGCGTACTCGTCCGGCGGGCCGTAGCTTTCGCCGGTCTTGAGGTCGAGCAGCCGGTCGGGATCGATGGTGATGGTGTTGGTTTCGACCGTGGCCGACGCGGCGATCGCGCCGGCGATGATCTCGGCCTGCACCAGCAGGCTCTGGGCGCGGGCGTCGATCAGGCCGGCGCGGAATTGCGACAGATACAGGATGCTCGTCGACAGCGCGAGCAGGCCGGCGAGGTTCAGCGACAGAATTCGCCGCGTCAGGCTGGAGAAGCTGAGCGTGAAGAAGAACTGCCCGGTGCGGCGCACCCAGTCGAGCGGCCGCGGCCAGCGTCGGCCGCGCGCCGGAGTCTCGTCGCGCGACGAGGAGGCGTCCTCGGTGTCGCGCATATCTGGATCAGGCGAGGTGCGATCTAGCAATGGCCATCAGCCCGATGGTTGCCGACACGCGCATGGCGCGCGTCGCGGAGTGTAGCGCAATGCGGCGACATCGTCAGCCGCAGCGCCGGCGGCACGCCGCCCCGATCAGATTTCCTTGAAACGATAGCCGACGCCGTACAGCGTCTCGATCATCTCGAACTCGTCGTCGACCGCCTTGAACTTCTTGCGCAGCCGCTTGATGTGGCTGTCGATGGTGCGGTCGTCGACATAGACCTGATCGTCGTAGGCGGCGTCCATCAGCGCGTTGCGGCTCTTCACCACGCCGGGCCGGGTCGCGAGCGCCTGCAGGATCAGGAATTCGGTGACGGTGAGGGTCACCGGCTCGTTCTTCCAGGTGCAGGTATGCCGCTCCGGGTCCATCCGCAGCGGACCGCGGTCGAGCGCCTTAGCGTCGTTTTCCTTCGGGGCGGCGGCCGGATCCTTCGGCGCCGAACGCCGCAGTACCGCTTTGACGCGCTCCACCAGCAGCCGCTGCGAGAACGGTTTGCGGATGAAATCGTCGGCGCCCATCTTCAGGCCGAACAGCTCGTCGATCTCCTCGTCCTTGGAGGTCAGGAAGATCACCGGCAGGTCGGATTTCTGGCGCAACCGCCGCAGCGTCTCCATGCCGTCCATCCGCGGCATCTTGATATCGAGGATGGCGAGGTCGGGCGGCGTGGTGCGGAAGCCGTCGAGCGCCGAGGCGCCGTCGGTGTAGGTCATGATCCGGTAGCCTTCGGCTTCCAGCGCGATCGACACCGAAGTCAGAATGTTGCGGTCGTCGTCGACCAAAGCGATTGTAGGCATGAAGCTTCTTTCCGAAACGGCGTGGCGAGACAGCGAAACGATTCGGCGATCCGCGGTGTGAGGTGGCCCAGAAAGCACAGTCAACCAGCAATGCAAGCTGGGCTGAAATGTGGCCGGTTCCGAATTCGCGCGATCGGCCCATGCGGGGGCTGATATATGCCGCATTTTCAGACCGCAAAGGGGCCTGAAGCCAATCATTGGCAGAAACTGAGCCCCAGCAGACAGGTGTTTCGATGCAGCCGACCGCCGAATTCAGCGCCCCGAAGCTCGCCAAATCGCTGTTGCGCCGCCGCCGCGAGGGAGCGCTGGCGACGCTGATGCAGTCCGGCGGTGCGCCGTATTGCTCGCTGGTCAATCTCGCCAGCCATCCCGATGGCTCGCCATTGCTGCTGATCTCGCGGCTGGCGGTTCACACCCGAAACCTGTTGGCGGACCCGCGGGTGTCGCTGATGCTGGACGAGCGCGCCGCCGGCGATCCGCTGGAGGGCGCACGGATCATGTTGCTCGGCACCGCCGTCGAGGCCGGGGCCGACGACGGCCCGCTATGGCGGCGGCGCTACCTCGCGGCGCATCCGGCGGCGGAGGGCTACATCGACTTCGCCGACTTTTCGCTGTTCAAAATCGAAACCTCGGGTCTTCATCTGGTCGCCGGGTTCGGCCGGATCCTCGACCTCGCGCCGGACCGCTACCTGACCGACCTGCGCGGTGCCGAAGCGCTGCTCGACGTGGAGGCCTCCGCGGTCGCGCACATCAACGCGGATCATTCGGGTACGATGAAGTTGTATGCCACCGAGCTACTCGGCGCCGCCGAAGCCGACTGGCGGTGCACCGGAATCGATCCCGAAGGCCTCGATCTGCAATGCGGCCGTGCGACGCTGCGGCTCGACTTTCCGGACCGCGTCGAAAATCCTGTTGCACTGCGGGACATGCTGAAACGCATGGCTGACATTGCCCGCAAAGCGGAATGACTTGAGCCAGCGCAATGTCGACCGGCGGTAAACGAAATACTGCCGGCCGGGTTGGCAAAGCCCTCGTTCGCCACTATTCAGTCGCCCCACCGGAGCCGGCAGGTATATACTGATGTGTACCGCGGCCGGTGATGCGCGTTGGCGGCAATCGCGCGATCGAGACAACGCGGATTCTTCAGGAGGGTCTATTCGTGCAAGAGACGGGCGTGCATAACGGTGCCTACGGCGCCGACAAATTCGGCCTCAAAAATCTCACAGGCGTGTACTGGAACTTCGGTGCACCCCAGCTCTATGAGCACGCGCTGAAGAACGGCGAGGCGGTGTTGTCGTCGGACGGCGCGCTTGTCGCGGACACCGGCGTGTTCACCGGCCGCAGCCCCAAGGACAAGTTCACGGTCCGCGACGCTACCACCGAAAATACCATGTGGTGGGGTGGTAATCAGTCGATTACCGCCGACCAGTTCGAGACGCTGTACCAGGACTTCCTCAAGCACGCCGAAGGCATGACGCTGTTCGCGCAGGACCTGTACGGCGGCGCCGATCCGACCTTCCGCATCAAGACCCGCGTTTACACCGAGCTCGCCTGGCACTCGCTGTTCATCCGCACGCTGCTGCGCCGTCCCGAGCGCGCCGAGCTGGAGAACTTCGTTCCCGAGCTGACGCTGATCGATTTGCCGAGCTTCCGCGCCGACCCGGCGCGCCACGGCTGCCGCTCCGAGAACGTCGTCGCGATCGACTTCGCCCGTAAGATCGTGCTGATCGGCGGCACTCAGTACGCCGGCGAGATGAAGAAGAGCGTGTTCACCACGCTGAACTACTACCTGCCCGAGAAGGGTGTGCTGCCGATGCACTGCTCGGCCAATGTCGGCCCGAGCGGCGACACCGCGATCTTCTTCGGCCTGTCCGGCACCGGCAAGACCACGCTGTCGGCCGATCCGAACCGCACGCTGATCGGCGACGACGAGCACGGCTGGGGCAAGGACGGCGTCTTCAACTTCGAAGGCGGCTGCTACGCCAAGTGCATCAAGCTGTCGGCCGAGAACGAGCCGGAAATCTACGCCGCCTCGACCCGCTTCGGCGCCGTGCTCGAGAACGTCGTGCTCGGCGAGATCGATCGCAAGCCGGACTTCGACGACGGCTCCAAGACCGAGAACACCCGCTCGGCCTATCCGCTGGAGTCGATCCCGAATGCGTCGCTGACCGGCCGCGCCGGCCAGCCGAAGAACGTGGTGATGCTCGCCGCCGACGCGTTCGGCGTGATGCCGCCGATCGCCAAGCTGACCCCGGCGCAGGCGATGTATCACTTCCTGTCCGGCTACACCGCCAAGGTCGCCGGCACCGAGCGCGGCGTCACCGAGCCGACCCCGGAATTCTCGACCTGCTTCGGTTCGCCGTTCCTGCCGCGCGATCCGTCGGTGTACGGCAACATGCTGCGCGAGCTGATCGCCAAGCACAATGTCGACTGCTGGCTGGTCAACACCGGCTGGACCGGCGGCATCTACGGCACCGGCCACCGCATGCCGATCAAGGTCACCCGCGCGCTGCTGACCGCGGCGCTGGACGGTTCGCTGCGTAATGTCGAGTTCCGCACCGATCCGTATTTCGGCTTCGCGGTGCCGACCGCGCTGCCGGGCGTGCCGAGCGAGATCCTCGACCCGGTCAAGACCTGGGCCGACAAGGCGGCGTTCGACACCACCGCGCGCAAGCTGGTCGGCATGTTCCAGAAGAACTTCGCCAAGTTCGAAGCGCAGGTCGACGCAGAAGTCCGCGCCGCCGCGCCGGACGTCAAGATCGCCGCCGAGTAAGCTCGACGACGATCGCTTCAAATACAAAGGGCGGCCCCTGGCAGGCCGTGTGAAAAGTCGCAGGCTCCGGTTTTTCCGGGGCCTCAGACCGCTGACAAACCCCGTCGATTTTCGGCGGGGTTTTGTTTTTGGCGAGTGGCGCAGCGCCGGCTGTGTCAGCCTGGCACTGGAATCGGCCCGGGGGGCAGTGCGAGGGCAATCTTCTTGATGTTCTGGGCGGCGGCTGCCAGCAGGCATTTCCAGCCGGCGCGCCGATGCGGCCCAGCCTAACCGACGCGTTCAGTTCTCACACAGCCTGCCAGGGGTGCCCTTTCGCATTCGCGCGCGGGACTGCAGCGATAGGCGAGGAAGCTACTCGCCCGCCTTGTCGCCGCCCTTCAGCGCGTCGGGCTTCGGCATCAGCACGATGTTGTAGCCGGAATCGACGTAGTGGGTTTCGCCGGTGACGCCGCCCGAAAGATCGGAGAGCAGATACAGCGCCGAGCCGCCGAGTTCTTCCAGCGTGACGCCGCGGCCGAGCGGCGAGTGCTTTTCCATAAAACCGAACATCGCGCGTGAGTCGCCGATGCCGGCGCCGGCCAGCGTCCGCACCGGACCGGCCGACACCGCATTGACGCGGATGCCCTTGGGGCCGAGGTCGCAGGCGAGATAGCGCACGCTGGCTTCCAGCGCCGCCTTGGCGAGACCCATCACATTGTAGTTCGGCATCGCCCGCTCGGACGCGCCGAAGGTCAGCGTGATCATCGCGCCGCCGTCCGGCATCAGCGCCGCGGCGCGCTTGGCGACCTCGGTGAACGAGAAGCAGGAGATCACCATGGTGCGCGAAAAATTGGCGCGGCTGGTGTCGATGTACTGGCCGCGCAGCTCGTTCTTGTCGGAGAAGCCGATCGCGTGGATCACGAAGTCGAGCTTGCCCCACTTCTCCTTCAGCGTCTCGAATACCGCGTCGACGCTGGCGATGTCCTCGACGTCGCAGGGCAGCACCAGGTCGGAATTCAGCGACTGCGCCAGCGGCTTGACCCGGCGCGCCAGCGCCTCGCCCTGATAGGTGAAGGCGAGCTCGGCGCCGTGCGCCGCCAGCGTCTTCGCCATGCCCCAGGCGATCGAATGGTCGTTGGCGACGCCCATGATCAGCCCGCGCTTGCCCTGCATCAGTCCTTGCATTGTCGTCGCTCTCTGGTTCGGACCTCATCCTGAGGAGCGCGCGCCAGCGCGCGTCTCGAAGGATGAAGCGGTCAACAACTCATGGTTCGAGACGGCGCCAACAGGCGCCTCCTCACCATGAGGGGCGTAGCACATGGATATGGCATCTCGCCGGGCCGGCGAGAGCCGCAGAAATCACGCATCCAGCCGTTTGAACACCAGCGTCGCGTTGGTGCCGCCGAAGCCGAACGAATTCGACAGCACGGTACCGAGCTTGGCGTTGTCGACCCGCTTGCGCACGATCGGCATGTCGGCGAACACCGGGTCGAGCTCGGTGATGTTGGCGCTTTCGCAGATGAAGCCGTTCTGCATCATCAGCAGCGAGTAGATCGCCTCCTGCACGCCGGTGGCGCCGAGCGAATGTCCGGTCAGCGCCTTGGTGGCCGAGATCGGCGGGCACTTGTCGCCGGCGCCGAACACGTTGCGGAGCGCGTTGATCTCCGGCGGGTCGCCGGCCGGCGTCGAGGTCGCGTGCGGGTTGATGTAGTCGATCTTGATGCCGCCGGTGGTCGCCAGCGCCATCTTCATGCAGCGCTCGGCGCCCTCGCCCGACGGCGCCACCATGTCGTAGCCGTCCGAGGTCGCACCGTAGCCAATGATCTCGCCGTAGATCTTGGCACCGCGCGCCTTGGCGTGCTCGAGCTCTTCCAGCACCAGCACGCCGGCGCCGCCGGCGATCACGAAGCCGTCGCGGCTGATATCGTACGGACGCGACGCGGTGGCCGGAGTATCGTTGTACTTCGACGACATCGCCCCCATCGCGTCGAACAGCACCGACAGCGACCAGTCGAGCTCCTCGCAGCCGCCGGCGAACATCACGTCCTGCTTGCCCCACTGGATCAGCTCGTAGGCGTTGCCGATGCAATGGTTCGACGTCGCACAGGCCGACGAGATCGAGTAGTTGACGCCCTTGATCTTGAACCAGGTCGCCAGCGTCGCCGACGCGGTCGAGCTCATCGCCTTCGGCACCGCGAACGGCCCGACGCGCTTGGGGCCCTTGGTGCGGGTGATGTCGGCGGCTTCGACGATGGTGCGCGCCGACGGGCCGCCCGAGCCCATCACGATGCCGGTCCGCTCGTTCGAGATCTCGGACTCTTCCAGCCCGGAATCGGCGATCGCCTGCTCCATCGCGACGTGGTTCCACGCCGCACCTTCGCCGAGAAACCGCATCGCGCGACGATCGACCACATCGGCCGGATTTAGCGTCGGTGCGCCCTGCACCTGCGAACGGAATCCGAGCTCGGCGTGCTTCTCGGCACGAGAGATACCCGGCTTGGCGTCGTACAGGCTCGCCAGAACTTCCTGCGTGTTGTTACCAATCGACGAGACGATCCCCATCCCCGTCACAACAACTCGTCTCATGTGATCGCCTCGTTCATTCCAGGGTCGTTCGCGGCTGGCGCGACGGCGCGCGACCAGCCCAACTCGCTAGCCACCAACCGGCTGCGCCGTCTGCTTGAACAGACCGACTTTCAGATCCTTTGCGCGGTAGATGATCTCGTCGTCGGCCGAAAGCCAGCCATCGGCAATGCCGAGCCACAGCTTCGAGCGCATCACCCGCTTGATGTCGACATTGTAAACGATCTTGCTGATGTGCGGCAGCACCTGACCGGTGAACTTTAGTTCGCCGAGACCGAGCGCGCGGCCCGGCCCTTCGCCGCCGACCCAGCCGAGAAAGAAACCGACCATCTGCCACATCGCATCGAGGCCGAGGCAACCCGGCATCACCGGATCGTTCTTGAAGTGACAGGCGAAAAACCACAGGTCCGGATTGACGTCGAGCTCGGCGCGAATGTGGCCCTTGCCGAATTCGCCGCCGTCCTCCGTGATGGTGGTGATCCGGTCGAACATCAGCATCGGCGGCAACGGCAATTGGGCGTTGCCGGCCCCGAACAATTCGCCGCGGCCGCAGGCCAGCAAGTCTTCATATTCGTAGCTGGAGCGACGGTCCCGCATGCGACGATGCCTTTTCTTGGTTCGATCGAGAGGATTTGGCCACCTCACGCGACCGGTTTTGAGTGCGTGCGCGAGGCGCGCCCGGTGAATGCGCGGGTCTGTAACATAGGCATATTGCCCCGCCTAGCGGCACCTCCGGGATCCTCCTTAAGCAAAACGACCGAGCCCCGCCAGTTGCGAGACGCTTGCACGACTGAGGAATGCTTCCTATAATCACAGGATGCAGTGCAAATAGTAGCGCAGCAGGGGTACGCAATCGTGGACATTGGTGAGCACGTAGCTTTTCTGCGAGAGGAACCGGCTCAGGAGGCTCATTCGCATGCCGAGCCCCGCCTGAACGGCTGTCCTTGGCACGATGTCAACGAGATGCTGCAATCTGTGGGATTGCGGCCGACCCGGCAGCGGATGGCGCTGGGATGGCTGCTGTTCGGTAAGGGCGACCGCCATCTCACGGCTGAAATGCTGTACGAAGAGGCCAGCCAGGCCAAGGTTCCGGTGTCGTTGGCGACGGTTTACAACACCCTGAACCAGCTCACTGAAGTCGGTCTGCTGCGGCAGGTCAGCGTCGACGGCACCAAGACTTATTTCGACACCAATGTGTCGGCGCACCAGCACTTCTATCTCGAGAACAATCACGAGCTGATCGACATTCCGAATGCCGATCTCGAGCTGAAGGCGACGCCGGAAGTTCCGGACGGCTACGAGATCGCGCGGGTCGACGTCGTGGTGCGGCTGCGTAAGCGCGGCTGAAGCCCCGGCTTGGAGCTATTCTTGGTGACGGTTTGGCCCGAGAGCGGTGAGCTCCCGGGCTTTTTCGTGTCAGCCGCAGGCGCCGTCCGCTGCACGGCCGCGATCAGTTGACCTGCTCGTCGGCGTACACGCCCCACAATTGCCGCTTCTCGATCCAGCCGTCGAAGCCGCTGCCGACGATCCTGCACCACTTCATGTCGCAACGCCTGACCTGCGCCACGACGCCGGCCTGCAACCGGGCCACCACGGCGCTGCCCGCAGTGGCGCGCTCGTAGAGCGGCGCCAGCTCGTCCTTGTCCTTCATGATTACCACCGCGGTGCGACGGCCCGACAGCAGGGAGTGATAGACCCAGCCTTCGGCCCCCTCGGAATCCCGCACCCGGCGCCAGTTCTCGAACTCGGCCGTGACCTCGACCGGCAGCCCGGCCCGGGTATAGACCCAGGCGACATCGTTGTCCTTGGTCGGGCCGACGCGGACATTGACGTGATCCGACTTAAGGCTGACGTATCGCGGCACCGGCAGTCCACTCGCAGACAACGGCGAGTCCTTGCCGGCCTGCGCGAAGCTGGCAGCACAAATCATCGCACCTGCGAACGCCGTTACCGCCATCAGGTATTTCATCGTCATCGACACGCCTCTTGTCGCGGGATTTGCGGCGCGGCCGTCTCCGGCGAAACCCAGGGGTCCTTGTCTTGGCGCGGTCTTCTGCTAGAGAAGGCCGGAAGGCATCCGGTAACCCAAGGAACGGGAAGGGACCTCACGGTCGGACCGGCCCCTGTGGTCACGCTGCTGCGGGAGTGTCGAACAGACTGAGTTAACGGGGGCTAAACGATCTCGTTGAGCTCGTCAGAGAGCGTTGGAATGTCGGTTAAGAAAAAGCCTCTGGTCGTCGTCACCCGCAAGCTTCCGGACTCGATCGAAACCCGGATGCGCGAGCTGTTCGACGCCCGGCTGAATCTCGACGACGTGCCGATGACCGCCGAACAACTCGCCGAGGCGGCCCGCACCGCCGACGTGCTGGTGCCGACCGTGACCGATACCATCACGGCCGAGATGCTGAACCAGCCGGATTGTCAGCTCAAGCTGATCGCGCATTTCGGCAACGGTATCGACAATCTCGACGTCGCTGCGGCGCATGCGCGCGGCATCACCGTCACCAACACCCCGAAAGTTCTGACCGAAGATACCGCCGACATGACCATGGCGCTGATCCTGGCGGTGCCGCGCCGGCTGATCGAGGGCGCCGCGCTCTTGACCGATGGCGGCGACTGGCCCGGCTGGTCGCCGACCTGGATGCTCGGCCGCCGGCTCGGCGGCAAGCGGCTCGGCATCATCGGCATGGGGCGGATCGGCCAGGCGGTGGCCCGGCGCGCCCGCGCCTTCGGCCTGCAGATCCATTACCACAACCGCAAGCCGGTGGCGCCGCGGATCGCCGACGAACTCGGGGCGACCTACTGGGATTCGCTCGACCAGATGCTGGCCCGGATGGACATCATCTCGGTCAACTGCCCGCACACGCCGGCGACCTTCCATCTGCTGTCGGCGCGGCGGCTGAAGCTGATCCGCAAGGACGCCTTCATCGTCAACACCGCGCGCGGCGAGGTGATCGACGAGGAGACGCTGACCCGGCTGATCGAGAGCGGCGACATCGCCGGCGCCGGGCTCGACGTCTACGAGCACGAGCCCGCGGTCAACCCGAAGCTGGTCCGCCTCGCCAAGCACGGCAAGGTCGTGCTGCTGCCGCACATGGGGTCGGCCACCATCGAAGGCCGGGTCGAGATGGGCGAGAAGGTGATCATCAATATCCGCACCTTCCTGGATAATCACAAGCCGCCGGATCGCGTCCTGCCCGGGATGCTCTGAAGCGTTCCCGGCCGCCTTGCTGCGGCCGAACGCCTCGCGCGTCGGTTTCGCGCAACGCCTTCTCGCCGCCCGTTTCGCACACTACCTTCGTCGGATGACGATCAGGGAGTGTGCGCCAAGTGAGCATCGCCGTCATCGACGACAGGCCGGCGTCCCGTGCGCCGCTGATCCCGCCGACGCCGCCGCGCGCGCCGGACGACATCTCGGCGCTCGGTCGTCTCGCGGCGATTCGTCACAATGCGATCGCGAGCTGGGGCGACCGCGCCTACCAGGACGATATCGTCAAAGGCCGGTTCTTCACCCACGCCAGCTACATCCTCAACGCGCCGGACGCGATCCGGCACGTGCTGATCGACAACGCCGACAATTATCGCCGCACCGCGACCGGAATCCGCGTGCTGCGACCGATGCTTGGTGACGGGCTGCTGCTCGCCGAAGGGCGCGCCTGGAAGCATCAGCGCCGGACCCTGGCGCCCGCTTTCACGCCGCGCGCGGTCGCCACGCTGGTGCCGCACATGCTGTCCGCGACCGAGGAGGCGATCGCCGGGCTGCACCGCAATGCCGGCGCGCCGGTGGATCTGCGCGAGGCAATGCAGCATCTGGCGCTGGAGATCGCCGGGCGGACGATGTTCTCGTTCGAGATGGGCACCCACGGCCGGGCGTTGCGCAGCTTCGTGATCGACTACGGCACCCGGCTGGCGAGCCCGCGGTTTCTCGATCTGCTGCTGCCGCTCGGCTGGCCGACCCCGCAGGACATCGCGCGGGCACGGTTTCGCCGGCGCTGGACCCGGTTCGTCGGCGAGCTGATCGCCGCGCGGCGCGCCTCGGGCAAGACGGCAGACGCGCCGCCGCGCGACCTGTTCGAACTGATGCTGGCGGCGCGCGACCCGGAGACCGGCGAGGCGTTCAGCGACGCCCAGCTCGGCGATCAGGTCGCCACCATGATTCTGGCCGGGCACGAGACCACCGCGACCGCGCTGTTCTGGGCCTTGTATCTGCTGGCGATGGACCGCGAAGCGCAGGACCGGCTCGCGGCGGAAGTCCGCCGGCTCGGCCCCGGCGCGGTGGAGATCGAGCGCCTGCCGTTCACCCGCGCGGTGCTCGACGAAACGCTGCGGCTGTATCCGCCGGCGTTCCTGATCGTGCGGGAAGCAGCCGGTGCGGATCAGGTCGCCGGCTTCGCCGTCCGCAAGCACGACGTGATGCTGATCGCGCCGTGGCTGCTGCATCGGCATGAAAAACTCTGGCACGAGCCCGATGCCTTCGTTCCGGCGCGGTTCCTGCCGGGCGCCGCGCCGCCGGACCGGTTCGCCTATCTGCCGTTCGGCCTCGGTCCCCGGGTCTGCATCGGCGCCCATTTCGCGCTGGTCGAAGCGACGCTGGCGCTGGCGAAGATCGTCGGCACGTTCCGGATCGAGCTGATCGATACTACCCCGGTGATGCCGATCGGGGTCGTCACTACCCAGCCGGATCGATCGCCGTCGTTCCGGCTGACCCCACGCTGAGCATGGCGACGGCTCCAGGCCGGTCGTTCATTACCCAACCGTCATGGAACTCCCCGGAACCGCGTCAGCATTGCGGGCGTTCCCTTTCCACGCCATAGAGCGACGAGCCGTCGCCCCCATCGAGAGACGAGAGACGATGCTGGACAAACTGCGCCAATTCATCACCGACGTCGTCGCCCCGAGCGCACCGGAAGAACTGACGCTCGACGAAGGCGGCTACCGCCTCGCCGCAACCGCTCTGCTGATTCATGTCATCTCGATCGACGGCGATCCGTCCGAGGTGGAAAAGCAGAAGCTGCATTCACTGCTCGAACAGCGCTTCGGTCTCGATGCGGCGACCGCAACCCGGTTGATCGCGTCGGCGACGCTGATCGAAGGCGAGGCCGTCGACCTTTACCATTTCACCAGCGTGATCATGCGTTCGGTCAACGAGCAGGGCCGGCTGCGGATCGTCGAAATGATGTGGGAGCTGGTCTATGCCGACGGCGCCGTGACCGAGTTCGAGGAAAACGTAGTGTGGCGCGCGGCGGATCTGCTTGCCGTCTCGACCCGTGACCGCGTCAATCTGCGTCAGAAGGTCGCCGCGGCGCACGACATGCAGACGGTCTCCGAAGTCGATCCCGCCAACTAACCGGGCGTCCGGTTCCGCGCAGTAACAGTCGAACCCGTCCCACTGCCGGCTACGGCCGGTAGAGGAGGCGCTGACGAGCATGGGTCTTGCACGCTGCTTGCTTCCCGCCTAAGGCCTTGGTTGTTCCGCGGAGGGCCGTTTGGCCAATCTGAAACATGAGTTTCCTGTCGTGACTGAACGAGTGACTTTGATTACAGGCGCCTCGGCCGGAATCGGTGCCGAACTGGCGCAAATTTTTGCAGACAATGCTCATCGCGTGGTCCTGGTGGCGCGGCGCGGCGAGCGGCTCGAGACCCTCGCGGCGGACATCCGCGCCAAGGGCGGCCCGGACCCGATCGTGATTGCCTGCGATCTGGGCAAGCCGGACGCCGCCGAGCAGATCGCCTCGACGCTCGCAGCAGCCGGCGTCGAGGTCGAGTACCTCGTCAACAATGCCGGCTACGGACTGTTCGGCCGCGCCGTCGAGCTCGATCGCGAAGACCAGCTCGGGATGATCGACCTCAACATCCGGATGCTGACCGATCTGTCGTTCCGCTTTGCCGACAGCATTGCCGGGCTGCGCGGCGGCATCCTCAACGTCGCCTCGATCGCCGGCTTCATGCCCGGCCCCGGCATGGCCGTGTACTACGCGTCCAAGGCCTATGTGCTGTCGCTCACCGAGGCGCTGCATCAGGAGCTCGGGCCGAAAGGCGTGCGGGTGACCGCATTGTGCCCCGGCCCGGTGCCGACCGAGTTTCAGCAGCGGGCGGGATTCGAGCCGGGCTTCGACAGCGCCGTGCTCAATGTTTCGCCGGCGGAAGTCGCGCGCCAGGCGTATCACGGGCTGATGCACAACAAGCGGATCGTGTTGCCCGGCCTCGGCGTCAAGATCGTGCCGTTCCTGCTGCGGTTCTTCCCGCGCGGCTTCATCGCCACCGCGGTCGGCCGCTTCCAGTTGCGTCGACGCTAGATGAACTCCGGTTCTGACACAGCCAGAACCGGCGAGCCGGCTGTCCTGTCCGGCGCGTTTTCTTCGACCAACGGGTTTCCAACCCGCTCGAAAACACTCTAGTCTCTCCGCCAAGTCTCGGCGCTCACGACCGAGGCAGCCAGGGGGATGCATGACGAGCGAGGAGTTCGCGCGGCTGCTGGAGAGCTTGACCCGCGCGGCGGAATCCGGCGACGGCGCAGCGTTCGCCGGCCATTTCACCGAAGACGCGACGTATCACGACTACATCTACGGCCCGCACAGCGGCCGCGCCGAGATCGCCTCGATGATGCAGGATCTGTTTCATCGCGACGCGACCGATTATCGCTGGGAAATGTTCGATCCGGTCTGCTACCACGACCTCGGCTACGCTTGGTCGCTGTCGAGCTTCACCTCGACGGTGCCCGACTTTGCAGGCCGACGCGTGGTGATCGACGGCATGAGCCGGTTCGTCCTGCGCGGCGGCCTGATCGCGGAATATCACGAATCGGTCAATGGCGGCGTGGCGATGGCGCAGCTCGGCGTCGCACCTGAGCGGATGGCCAAGGTCTTCCGCAAATGGAGCGGCTGGCTGCAGCAGCGCCCCGAAACCCAGGACTATCTGGCCCGGCCCAAGGGCTCGCGCCGCGCCTGAGATCTATCGCCCACGGCGGGCGACGCGCACTACGCTGGTCGTGCGCCCAACAACAATCAACAAAGGGAGAAATGCCGTTGAGCTACCAGGACATCCTCTATGAGGTCGCGGACCGGATCGCGACCATCACGCTGAACCGGCCGGACCGCATGAATGCGTGGACGCCGGTGATGGAGCGCGAGGTGCGGGCCGCGATGCAGCAGGCGGCCGAGGACGGCGGGGTCCGTGTCATCGTGCTGACCGGCGCCGGTCGCGGCTTCTGCGCCGGCGCCGACATGCAGGTGCTGCAGAACATCGATCCCTCCGACGTCCGCCGCGCCGCCGACCTGCCGCCGTTCGACATGAACCGCCGCGCCGACTGGCAGACCCGCTACGCGTTCTATCCGTCGATCGGTAAGCCGATCATCGGCATGCTTAACGGCGCCACCGCCGGCATCGGTCTCGTCCACGCGCTGTATTGCGACGTCCGCTTCGCCGCCGACACTGCGGTGTTCACCACCGCCTTCGCGCGCCGCGGCCTGATTGCCGAGCACGGCATCTCCTGGATGCTGCCGCAGATCGTCGGCCACGCCAACGCGCTCGACCTGCTGCTGTCGGCCCGCCGGGTCTCGGCCGACGAGGCGCTGCGAATGGGGCTGGTCAACCGGCTGTATCCGGCCGATCAGCTCCGCGAACAGACCTACGCCTATGCCCGCGACCTCGCCGACAATGTCGCGCCGGCATCGATGCGGGTGATCAAGCGCCAGCTCTACGAGGTGCCGTTCCAGACGCTGGCGGAAGCGACGATCGAGGCCAATCGCGAGATGGCGATCTCGCTCGCCAGCGACGACTTCAAGGAAGGCGTCGCCAGCTTTGTCGAAAAGCGCCCGCCGCAGTTTAAGAGCGCGTGAGCGGTACGGCGAAATCGGCGGCTAAGATCAGAACTGCCCTCACCACGCGTC
Source organism: Rhodopseudomonas sp. WA056 (assembly GCF_010906995.1). Classification (NCBI taxonomy): domain Bacteria; kingdom Pseudomonadati; phylum Pseudomonadota; class Alphaproteobacteria; order Hyphomicrobiales; family Nitrobacteraceae; genus Rhodopseudomonas; species Rhodopseudomonas sp. WA056. The sequence continues at coordinate 14,855 of NZ_QPFS01000016.1, forward strand.
AGGCCCGGGCTCGTCCCGGGCATCCACGCCTTCCTGCGGTCGAGCTCGGTAAAGACGTGGATGGCCGGGACAAGCCCGGCCACGACGAACGATATGGTCCGCTCGTGCGGATCGGCATTGAAGAACTTCGTGCTGGGATTGTTGCTGCGCGCGGCCGGCTTGATCAGACGGCCCGTCTTCGCCCTTCGGGCTACGCCGCGGCAGCTTTCGCCACGATGGCGGGTTTGCCGGGCCGAAGCTGGCGAAGCCAGCGAAGGCTGGTGGAGCCAGGCGGGATCGAACCGCCGACCTCGTCATTGCGAACGACGCGCTCTCCCAGCTGAGCTATGGCCCCTCCGCGGTCGGTGCGCGGGGCACCGATCAGCGAACGCCGCCATTTACAGTGCCGGCGAACGCCAAGTCAAGGACGTGACGGCGGGTTGTGACACGTCATCGTCATCGGGCTTTATTGCCCCGAGTTCCCTTGTTTGGACGGGGGTGAACCGATATTTACGGCACAGCCCTTCCGCGACCGAAACCGCGAGTTTTCCCCCGCCATGCGCGCCATTCTCGACATCGTTCTCATCATCCTCGATCTCTACATCTGGCTGCTGATCGCCTCGGCGATCCTGTCCTGGCTGATCGCCTTCAACGTCGTGAACACCCGCAACCAGTTCGTCGGCGCGGTGTCCGATTTCCTGTACCGAATCACCGAGCCGCTGCTGGCGCCGATCCGCAATCTGCTGCCCTCGCTCGGCGGTCTCGACATCTCGCCGATCATCCTGATCCTTCTGATTATGTTCCTGCAGCGTGTGATCACCTATTACATCTACCCGGCGGTGTTCTGAGCCCCGGGCATGGCGGAGGCTTGGCGGTATTCGGCTCAGGGCGTCGCGGTAGCGGTGCGGGTGACCCCGCGTGGCGGCCGCGACGACATCGACGGGCTGGAGACGCTGTCCGACGGCCGGCCGGTGCTGAAAGTGCGGGTCCGGGCGATCGCCGATGGCGGCGAAGCCAACCGGGCGGTGACGGAGTTGCTGGCCAAAGCGGTCGGCGTGCCGAAGCGCAATGTCAGGCTGCTGTCGGGCGCGACCTCGCGGCAGAAGCAGATCGCGATCGACGGCGATCCAAAACAGCTCGGCGAGGTGTTGCGCCGCCTGGTGGCGGCCAAGCCCGCCGAATAATCACCCGGGAGGCCCGCGAGGGCGATCCACCGTTCGCCTCTCCGCTCCGGAGAGGCTTTTTCATTTCGATGCGGACGCATCGGCTGGACCAGTCAAAGAGGACGACATGACCGCCCGGATCATCGATGGAAAAATCATCTCGGCCGAGCTGCGCGCCCGCGTCGCCGCCGAGGTCGCGCGGCTGAAGACCGACCACGGCATCACGCCGGGCCTCGCGGTGGTGCTGGTCGGCAACGACCCCGCTTCCGAGGTCTATGTCCGCTCCAAGCACAAGCAGACCCAGGAGGCCGGCATGGCCTCGTTCGAGCACCGGCTGCCCGCCGACGTGCCGCAGGCCGAGCTGATGGCGTTGATCGCAAAGCTCAATGCCGATCCGGCGGTGCACGGCATCCTGGTGCAATTGCCGCTGCCGAAGGGACTCGACAGCAACGCGGTGATCGACGCCATCGATCCGGCCAAGGATGTCGACGGCCTCAACCCGACCAATGCCGGCCGGCTCGCCTCCGGCCTGTTCGCGCTGACGCCGTGCACGCCGCTCGGCAGCATCATCATGGCCAAGACCGTCCACGCTTCGCTCGAGGGCATGAACGCGCTGGTGATCGGCCGCTCCAATCTGGTCGGCAAGCCGCTGGTGCAATTGCTGCTCAACGAGAACGCCACCGTGACGATCGCACATTCGCGCACCCGCGACCTGCCGGCGCTGTGCCGCCAGGCCGATCTGGTGTTCGCCGCGGTCGGCAAGGCCGAAATGGTGAAAGGCGACTGGATCAAGCCGGGCGCTACCGTGATCGACGTCGGCATCAACCGGACGCCGGGCAAGGACGGCGGCAAGGACAAACTGCTCGGCGACGTCGCGTTCGACGAGGCCAAGGAGGTCGCCGGCGCGATTACGCCGGTCCCCGGCGGCGTCGGCCTGATGACGGTGGCGTGCCTGCTGGTCAACACCGTCCGCGCCGCCTGCGCGATCCACGGCCTGCCGAAGCCAGCGGTGTGATGTCGCGCGTCTAATTCTCCAGCCGTCATCGCCCGGCTTGACCGGGCGAACCAGTATTCCGCGCGCAGATGGTTTTCGAGACGTCTCGGCGTACTGGGTCACCCGCCTTCGCGGGTGACGACAGTTATTGGTGCTGCCATGCGGTGCGCCTGATCCAGGGCGCGCGACCGCGCACTAACCCGCCGTGCTCTGCATCAGCCGCACGTAGAACCGGATCATGTCGGCGTAGTTCTTGATGCTGATGCGCTCGTTGGTGCCGTGGAAGCGCTTCAGGTCTTCGGGGGTGGCGCGGACCGGCGAGAACCGGAAGATGTTGTCGGCGACCTGCGCGTAGTGCCTCGAGTCGGTCGCGGCGATCATCAGGCCGGGAGCGACAATGACGTCCGGAAACACCTCGCGAATAGTGCGATTCAGCGCCAGATAGGACGCGCTCTTGGTGCCGGTCACCGGCGGCGGATCGAAATTGCCGTCGAACCCCTGGATCGCGATCTTGTCGTTGGCGACCACGCTGCGGACGTGGTCGGTGACGCTGGTCTGGGTGTCGCCCGGCAGCAGGCGGAAATTGACGGAGGCCTCGGCGACGCCGGGCAGCACATTGTCCTTGTCGCCGGCGTTGAACACGGTCAGCGCCGTCGTCGTCTGCACCATCGCGGCGGTGGTGCCGCTCTTGGCGAATTCGCGCAGCAGCAGCGGCCGGAACAGCCACAGGTTGGACAGCGCCACGCGGCTGAAGCCGCTCATCTCCGGCGCCAGGGTATCGAACATCTCGGCCACCGAGCCGCGGATCCGCATCGGCAGCCGGTTGTCTTCCAAATGGGTCAGCGCCGCCGCCAGCATCCCGATCGCGGTGTCGCGCGGCGGCATCGACGAATGCCCCGGGGTGCCGCGGGCCGTCAGCACCAGCGTGGCGTAGCCCTTCTCGGAGACGCCGATCAGCGCTGCCGGCTTGTCGAGCCCCTTCAGCACCCCGTCGGTGATCAACAGCCCCTCGTCGAGCACGAAATCCAGCCGCACGTTGCGCGAGGCGAGCAGCTCGGCGATCTTGGCGGCGCCGCGCAGGCCGGAGACCTCCTCGTCATGACCGAACGCGAAATAGATCGTGCGTTTCGGCCGGAAGCCCTGCTTGGCCATCAGCTCGGCGGCCTCCAGCATGGCGTAGAGGTTGCCCTTGTCGTCCCACGAGCCGCGGCCCCAGACGTAGCCGCCTTCGATCGCGCCGCTGAACGGCGGCTGCTGCCAGTCGGCTTCCGTCTTGGGCGCGATCGGCACGACGTCCTGATGCGCCAATAGCCCGATCGGCTTGGCCTGCGGATCGCTGCCTTCCCAAGTGTAGAGCAGGCTGTGGCCGCCGACGATTTCGCGCTTCGCCGCGGCATGGAACGCCGGGAAGCTGGATTCGATATGCGCGCGCAAGTCCCGCAGCGCGTCGGCGCCCTGCTCGGGATTGAGGAAATTGGAGATGGTCGGAAAGCGGATCGACTGCGACAGCCGCTGCGCGGCACCCTGCTCGTCGATCGCGATCGGCGGCACCGCGGCGACGTCGATCTGCCGCGAGCCGTGCCGCAAGGTGTTGTAGGCCAGCACGCCGGCCAGAGCCGCGACCGCCAGGACAGCGATCGCGACTAGGTTACGAATCCATCGAAGCAGCCGGCGCATCGGAACTCCTGTTCGCCGGCGCTTCTCCCGGCCGCTCAGCCCTTGGCCTGCTTGGCCCGATCCAGGCCCTCGAGGATCAGCTTGTGGGCCTCTTCGGCGCCGCCCCAACGCAGCACCTTGACCCACTTGCCGGGCTCGAGGTCCTTGTAATGCTCGAAGAAGTGCTGGAACTGCGCCAGCGTGATCTCCGGCAGATCCGAGTAGGTCTTGATGCGGTCGTAGCGCTGGGTCAGCTTCGACGACGGTACTGCGATGATCTTCTCGTCGTGACCGGCTTCGTCGCTCATATACAGCACGCCGACCGGGCGAACGCTCATCACCGCGCCCGGCACGATGCCGCGGGTGTTGGCGACCAGCACGTCGCAGGGGTCGCCGTCGTCCGACAGGGTGTGGGGGATGAAGCCGTAATTCCCCGGATAGTGCATCGAGGTATAGAGGAACCGATCCACCACCAAAGTACCGGCGGCCTTGTCCATTTCGTACTTGATCGGCTCACCGCCGACCGGCACCTCGATGATGACGTTGACGTCATAGGGAGGGTTTACGCCGACGGGGATTGCGTCGATGCGCATCAAGAGCTCCAGAGTGAGTTGATTTCAGGAACTACCCGAATAGCCTGCGCTCGCGGTGTTCGCCAGCGCAAAAAAGGCTCAGTTGCTCCAGGCAAACGCAACCTTGTCGAGCGACTTCGGCCCGAACCGCTCCGAGGAGCGCGCCACCATCCGGCCGCCCAGAGCCCGATAGAACTCGGTCGCCGGCTCGTTGTCCGACAGCGCCCAGATCACCATGCTCTTCAGGCCGCTCTGCACCAGATCGCGGCGGGCGGCGGCGAACAGGCGGCGACCGAAGCCGAGCCCCTGGAACTCGGGACGCAGATACAATTCGTAGATCTCGCCTTCGAACTGCAGGCTGCGGGCGCGGTTACGACCGTAATTGGCGTAGCCGGCGATCTTGTCGCCGAAGCACAGCACGCTGATTCGGCTGCCCTTGCGGATCGCCGAATCCCACCAGGTCGGGCCGCGGCGGTTGATCAGCTTTTCCAGCTCCGCGCCGGGGATGATGCCCTGATAAGCGGACCGCCAGGCTTCGTCATGGGTGGCCGCGACCGCGGACGCATCCGCTGCCTTTGCCGCTCGTACCTCGATCAGGGTCGTGCTCATAGGCAGATCAAAGCAAGTCGCGGCGCCGGCTTCAAGCTCCAACGTTAATTATCGGTTAACGTGTGGATTTTCTGCACCAGCCACGGCAGGAATGTGCCGAAATCGGACAAACGCCGGTCCGAGCTGCGGGTTTTCGCACCGAATTGCTGCACGCGCGACAGGTGTCATCACGGTTAGTTCGCCGCGAAACCGACATCGCTGCGACAATCGATCGCTTGCCGCGCTGCACGCTCGCCCGAATCACGCGCGCCGTGGGCTGTCGAGAAGAACTGCGGCGAGGTCGCTTCTCCGGCGAAGAACAAACGGCCGTCGACCGGCGCGGCCAGCAGGGCGCGGGCGCCGGCGTGGCCGGGCAGCGCGTGCGAATAGGCGCCGCGCGCGAACGGATCGTGAGCCCAACGCGACTCCGCCAGCGGCGACAGCTTGCGGCGGATGTCGTTGCCGAGCAGATCGGCGATCTCGTCGATCGCCTGCGCGGCGAACGCGCCGTCGCCGGCGTCTTCCAATTCGCGCGCGTAGCGGCCGCCGAAGAAGCCCTCGATACAATCATGACCGAACGGGCGCAGGTGATACGTCCCCATCGCACTCCGCATGGTGGCGGCGCGCAGATTGCCGTCGGCAGGAAAGTCGTTGGGGTCCGACAGCTTCAGCATTACCTTGTCGTCGACACCGAGCGGCAGATTTCGCGCGGCCTCGACCTTGTCCGGCAACGCCGGCGCAAACCGGATCGCCTCACTTGCGATCAGGTTGGTCGGCACCGAGACGATGACCTGACCGGCGACCAGCGTTCCGAGCGACGTCTCCAGCTTGATCTGGCGGCCGGAGTGATCGATCCGCTCGACCACGCAGCTCAGCGCCACCGGGCAGGGCGCACCGTAGGCCGCGACCAGCGTGCCGTAGCCCTCGCGGACCCGCCAGTTGATTCCGGTGTCGCGATAGGATTCGAGATCGTGCACCGAGATCCGATCGAGCTCGGCGCCGTTGACGTAGGTCGACACCGCATCGATCATCGGATTCCAGCGGTTGCCCGGCTCCAGCAAGGTGGCGGCAGCGACGTCGGTCTTGTGTTTCGCCGCGCGCCAGACCCGTTCGTAGAACGCATCGAGCGCCTTGCCGAAGGCGGCGCGGTCGCGCTTCGGAAACACATCGCCGAAGCTCGCCTCGCTCCACGGCGGATGGGTCTTGTCGATGCCGATGCCGAGCAGGCCGGCGATGCCGACGAAGGAATTCTCGTCGGCCGAATGCAGCCAGCCGCAGCCGACGTCGAACGCGATCTCCGGCGTCACCATCCGGGTCCAGGCCCGGCCGCCGATCCGGTCCCGCGCTTCGAGCACGAGCACCGAGACACCCGCCCCCTCCAGCGCCCGCGCCGCGCCGAGGCCGGCCGCACCGGCGCCGATGATCGCGATGTCGACCGAGGACGGAAAGCTGGATGACGGCATGCGCGATCCTACCACGGGTCTGACGGCGGTTCGATCTCAGGGCCCCTGAAACGACGATGCCCGGCACGAAGGCCGGGCATCGGAAATCAGAGAATGAGGCAGACGATCAGGCGACCGCCTGCTTGCTCTTTTCGGCGCGCTTGCGCTCGTTGGGATCGAGCAGGCGCTTGCGCAGCCGGATCGACTTCGGGGTGATCTCGACCAGCTCGTCGTCCTCGATATAGGCCAGCGCCTTTTCCAGCGTCATCCGGATCGGCGGCGTCAGGCGCACCGCTTCGTCCTTCGAGGTGGTGCGGATGTTGGTGAGCTGCTTGCCCTTGAGCACGTTGATCTCGAGATCGTTGTCGCGGGTGTGCTCGCCGACGATCATGCCCTTGTAGACCTTCCAGCCCGGCTCGATCATCATCGGGCCGCGATCTTCCAGCTTGAACATCGCGTAGGCGACCGCCTCGCCCTGATCGTTGGAGATCAGCACGCCGTTGCGGCGGCCCTGGATCTCGCCGCGATACGGCAGGTAGTCGTGGAACAGCCGGTTCATGATCGCGGTGCCCTTGGTGTCGGTCATCAGTTCGCCCTGGTAACCGATCAGGCCGCGGGTCGGCGCGTAGAACACCAGGCGCAGACGATTGCCGCCCGAGGGCCGCATCTCGATCATCTCGGCCTTGCGCTCGCTCATCTTCTGCACGACGACGCCGGAGAACTCCTCGTCGACGTCGATGACGACTTCCTCGACCGGCTCGAGGAGCTGGCCGTTCTCGTCGCGGGTCAGCACCACGCGCGGACGCGACACGCTGAGTTCGAAGCCTTCACGGCGCATGTTCTCGATCAGGATCGCGAGCTGCAATTCGCCGCGGCCCGACACTTCCATCGCGTCCTTGTCGGCGGATTCGACGACGCGCAGCGCGACGTTGCCCTCGGCCTCGCGGAGCAGGCGGTCGCGGATCAGGCGGCTGGTGACCTTGTCGCCTTCGGTGCCGGCGAGCGGCGAGTTGTTGACGATGAACGACATCGACACGGTCGGCGGATCGATCGCCTGGGCCTGGATCGGGGTATCGACCGCCGGATCGCAGAAGGTGTCGGCGACGGTACCCTTGGTCAGGCCGGCGATCGCCACGATGTCACCGGCTTCGGCGATATCGAGCGGCACGCGCTCGAGGCCGCGAAACGCCAGGATCTTGCTGATGCGGCCCTGCTCGACCAGCTTGCCGTCGCGCGACAGCACCTTGACGGCCTGGTTCGGCTTCACCGTGCCCGACGCGATGCGGCCGGTGATGATGCGGCCGAGATAGGGGTTGGCTTCCAGGATGGTGCCGAGCAGCCGGAACGGGCCTTCCTCGACCACCGGGGCGTGGACATGCTTGAGCACCAGCTCGAACAGCGGCTTCATGCCTTCCGAGTGGTCGCCGTCCGGCTTGTCGGACATCCAGCCGTTCTTGCCGGAGCCGTACAGGATCGGGAAGTCGAGCTGTTCGTCGGTGGCGTCGAGCGCGGCGAACAGGTCGAACACCTCGTTGACCACTTCGGTGACGCGGGCGTCGGAGCGGTCGACCTTGTTGATCGCGACGATCGGCTTGAGGCCGAGCTTCAGCGCCTTGCCGACCACGAATTTGGTCTGCGGCATCGGGCCTTCGGCGGCGTCGACCAGCACGATCACGCCGTCGACCATCGACAGGATGCGCTCGACTTCGCCGCCGAAGTCGGCGTGTCCGGGCGTGTCGACGATGTTGATGTGAGTGTCGCCCCAGACCACCGAGGTGCACTTCGCCAGAATGGTGATGCCGCGCTCGCGTTCGAGATCGTTCGAATCCATCGCCCGTTCGACCTGGCGCTGGTTGTCGCGATAGGTACCGGACTGCTGCAGCAGCTTGTCGACCAGGGTGGTCTTGCCGTGGTCAACGTGGGCGATAATGGCGATATTACGGAGTGTCATGGCTCTCTGTCGGTCCTGCGGGCGTTGCCTGAATTCAGCGCGATACAGGCACACTGCGGAATGCGCCAAAGGACGCGCCGCAACCAGCCTGTGTCTGAAACGCGCCGGGCAATCGCAATCTGAAATCGCAACAAACAGGCCCGGTCGAACAGGACCGGGCACCAGCACGCGTTGCGACGCAATATACGCAGAAATCGCGAAATCACAATGACGGTTGCGGCCGCACAGACCGTCTTTGATGCGGGCGTGGTCGAGGACCAGCGCGTCGGCTGACTGACCAGCAGCCGGGAGGGCTTGACCCAGAATGGTAATGTTATAACGTTACCTTCATCGTCGCTCTGACAGGTAAATCCATAGTGCAGCCGCTAACCCTCGGATCGATTGGATTTTTCTCTCCCCGTTCGTTGACAGCGTTGCCCGATGTCTTCTACCGTGCCCAGCGACGGTTCCCGAAAGGGATCAATAGGGAACGCGGTGCGGGTCTTCGGGCCCTATTCCGCGGCTGCCCCCGCAACTGTAAGCGGCGAGCCATTCGCCACACGCCACTGGGGCTTTGGTCCTGGGAAGGCGGTGAATGGCGGCGACCCGCGAGCCAGGAGACCTGCCGTCAGTCGTGGTCACACGCGAACACATTGGGCGGGGTGTCCTGGTGCGTGTCGAACCGTAGCCCGCAAGAAGGCTGCGGCAGACCTGTTTCGCGGTGACGTGCCACGTTAGCCGCGAGCCAAGAAAATGACTCCCGCCGTTCTGCCTCTCGGGCGCAATCGTCGCCTGCTGTCGTCTGTCGCCCTCGTCCCTCTGCTCTGGCCGGTCGACGGTCTTGCGCAAACCGCCTCGGCCAATCCGCGCGGTCTCGACCCGATCGTGGTCGAGGGCCAGACCGTACGGCCGTCGAAGCCGCGGCAGGCGGCCAATGCCGGATCGTCGCGCCAGCGCCGCGCAGCGTCGCGTCCCGCCGCCGCCCCGGCCCCCGCGCCGGTCGAGACCGCGGCGAACCGCGCGGCGACTTCGCCCACCTTCAATCTCGGCACCCCGGCCTCGACCGGCAGCCGGCTCGGCCTGACGCCGCTGCAAACGCCGGCCAGCGTCGAGGTGATTCGCGCCGAAACCATCGCCGAGCGCGGCCAGCACAACGTCATCGATGCGGTGACGCAGAACGCCACCGGCTTCACCGCGAGCCCGGCCCCGGGCAATGGCGGCCTGTCCTTCGCCACCCGCGGCTTCACCGGCAACGGCACCGTGATGTCGCTGTACGACGGCACCCGGATGTATGTCGGCTCGGGCACCATGACGTTCCCGTTCGACACCTGGACGGCACAGCGCATCGAGGTGCTGCGCGGCCCGGCCTCGGTGATGTACGGCGAAGGCGCGATCGGCGGCGCGGTCAACGTGATCTCGAAGAAGCCGCTCGACGTGCAGCGCAACGAGGCCGAGATCTCGCTGGACACCAATCTGCTGCGGCGCCTCGCCGTCGACTCAGGCGGCCCGATCAATTCGAACGTGACCTATCGGCTGGCGGCGATCGGCAACATGTCGGACGGTTGGGTGGATCGTGACACAATGTCGAACGTCGCGGTGTCGGGCTCGGTGCGGGTGCAGGCCGCCGACAATCTCGCCTTCACACTGAGCGAAGATTATGCCGACCGCAGCCCGTCGCGTTATTTCGGCACGCCGCTGGTGAACGGCCGGATCGACGAGTCGCTGCGTTTCAAGAACTACAATGTCGGCGACTCCAGCATCCGCTATCGCGACAACTGGACCCAGTTCAAGACCGAGTGGGACGTCGCCGAAGGCGTCTCGGTCAAGAACGTCACCTATTATCTCAGCAGCCACCGCCACTGGAAGGACGTCGAGAGCTACGCCTACAGCCCGACCACCGGCAACATCAACCGCAGCTCCTATATCGAGATCTTCCACGACCAGGAGCAGGTCGGCAATCGCTTCGACACCACCTTCAAGGGCCACCTGTTCGGCCTCGCCAACCAGTTCGTCGCCGGCTTCGACGTCAACCGCATCACCTTCACCCACACCAACAACTCGCCTTATGCCGGCAATTCGTCGGTGAACCCCTACAGCTTCGATCCGGGCAACTTCCTGTGGGTCAGCTCGACCCGGCCGAGCTTCCACACCCAGACGACGCAATACGGTCTGTTCGCCGAGAACCGCCTCAGCCTGACCGATCAGCTCGCGGTGATCGGCGGCGTCCGCTCCGATCACCCGACGGTCGAGCGCACCGATTTCCTCACCCCGGCGAACAGCTTCGAGAAGACCTACTCGGCGCCGAGCTGGCGGGTCGGTGTGGTGTACAACCCGATTCCGGATCTGTCGCTGTACGGCCAGTATGCGACCGCGGTCGATCCCGTCACCAACCTGATCACCATGACCGGGGTAAACCGCGACTTCGCGCTGTCGACCGGCAAGCAAATCGAGGTCGGCATCAAGCAGCAGCTCGCCGGCGGCCGCGCCGAATGGACGCTGTCGGCGTATCAGATCGTCAAGAACAACCTGCTGGCGCGCGATCCGCAGAATCCCGCCAACACCAACCCGCTGCAGATCGGCCAGCAATCGTCGCGCGGCATCGAAGCCTCGGCTGGCCTCAAGGTCACCGACACGCTGCGGCTCGACGCCAACGTCGCGTGGCTGCGGGCCAAATACGACGACTTCACCCAGGTGGTCGGCGGCCAGGTGGTAAACTACGCCGGCAACGTTCCGGCCAACGTGCCGCAGGTGGTCAGCAACATCTGGGCGACCTGGGCGTTCGCGCCGGGCTGGTCGGCCAATGCCGGCGTGCAGCTCGTCGGCGACACCTGGGCCGACAACGCCAACACCCTGGTGCGGCCCGCCTATAACGTCGTCAATGCCGGCCTGATGTGGAAGCCGGATGCTCGGCAGACGCTGGCACTCCGGGTCTACAATCTGTTCGACACCGTCTACGCAACCTCCGGCGGCACGTCGCAGTGGATCCTCGGCATGCCGCGCACCGCGGAACTGTCCTACAACGTGAAGTTCTAAAGCGATGCAAAGCGTCGTCAGGCGCGGCAAGCGGTGGCTGTATCTCGGCCACCGCTGGCTCGGCATCGCCGGGTGTCTGCTGTTCGCGATGTGGTTCATCTCCGGCGTGGTGATGATGTACGTCGCGTTTCCGCATCTCGACAAACAGGAGCGCTGGGCGGCTCTGCCCGATCTCGCCTGGCAGCGCGTCACGCTGTCGCCCGATCAGGCGATGCAGGTGGCCGGCGCCAAGGCCTATCCGCGCGAGCTGCGGCTGGTGATGCTCGATACCGAACCGGTGTACCGGCTGCTCGACTGGAGCGGCCGGCGCACCACTGTGTCGGCGATCGATGGCCGCAAGATCGATCAGGTCAGCGCCGATCAGGCGCTGGGAATCGCGCGGCATCATCCGGCCGCCGCCGCACCGCGACTGATCGAGACGGTCGATCGCGACCAATGGAGCGTGACGTCGCGCTACGATCCGTTCAGGCCGCTGTATCTGATCGGTCTCGGCGATGCTGCCGGGACCGATCTCTATGTCGGGTCGCGCGGCGGCGAGATCGTGCTCGACACCACGCGGGGCGAGCGGGTCTGGAACTGGCTCGGCGCGATCCCGCACTGGATCTACTTCACGGTGCTGCGCCAGGACGGGCCGCTGTGGCGGCAGGTGGTGCTGTGGGTTTCGGGCGTGCTGATGCTGGTGGCGATCAGCGGCATCTGGATCGGCCTGCTGCGCGCCGGCCTGCGGCGGCGCTATGCGTCGGGCCGGGTCACGCCGTATCGCGGCTGGATGGCATGGCACCACATCGCCGGCCTGATCGGCGGCGTAGTGGTACTGACCTGGATGTTCTCCGGCTGGCTGTCGATGAATCCGGGCGAGGCCTTCGCCCGCCGCGGCGAGAGCCGCGACATGCTGCAGCGCTATGCCGGCCACGACGCTCCGACGATCGCGGACAGGCTGCCGGCGACCGCGATGCCGGGCGTCGTCGAAGCCCGCTTCGTCTGGATCGGCGGCACACCGCTGATGCTGGTAGCGCATCGCGACGGCCGCCAGACGCTGATCGATCCGCAATCCGGCGCCCCGACGCGCCTGCCGGAGGATGCGGTCGTGGCCGCCGCGGCGCGGCTGCTGCCGGATGCGGCGATCGTCCTGCGCCAGCGGCTCGATCGCTACGATGTCTATTGGTATCAGCACCATCGCCAGCGCGTGCTGCCGGTGCTGCGGGTCGGGTTCGACGATCCGGCCGCGACCTGGGTTCACCTCGATCCGGCCACCGGCGAACTGCTCGGACGCAGCGATACCAGCGCGCGCAGCTATCGCTGGCTGTTCAATGCGCTGCACAGTTTCGATTTCCCGGTGCTGCTGGCCTGGCGGCCGGCATGGGATCTGCTGGTGATCGCGCTGTCGCTGGCCGGCCTGGTGATCTCGATCAGCGGCGTGGTGATCGGCTGGAGGCGGCTGCTGCGCTGAACCCTACACTCACACCGCCTGGGGCCGGACGCCGCGCACCGGCGGCAGCGGCGAAGCGTCGGACAGCAGCAGCTTGCGATCGGCGACGGCGTTGTGGAACTGCTCCAGCGCGATGCTGAAGGCAGTGAGCGCGGCGCTGTCGATCGCGCCGTTCTCATAGGCGTCGAGCGTGTCGCGCAGGATCGCGTCGGCCTCGGTCTGCATGGTGTCGAGCTCCTCGGCGGAGCTGCACCGCCGCGCCGTCGCCAGCATGTCGAGCAGCCGCTGGCGCTGCGCCGCCGTGCTGGTGCGCTCGTCCTTGCGCAGATAGCTGGCGAACCAGGCGCCGGCCGAGCCGATCAGCGACAGCCCCATCAGCGAGAACCAGATCAGGTCGCTGTAGCGATCGAGAAAACTCCGCTCCTCGCCGTCCACATAGGCGGCGGCGCCCGGCTGCACCGGGATCACGGCGTCCTTGTCGGTATCCGGGGTTTCGATCTTCGCCGCCAGCGGCACTTCCGACATCACGATCTGCCGCGCGGTGAAGAGCTGCTCGGTGAAGGTCGCGATCGTGGTGTCCGAGGCGCCGTCGCGCGCCACGATGTAGTGGGAGAAGCTGACAGTCTTGATCTCGTTGTCCGGGCGCACCGGAGCACCGCCAAACGCACCGGCCGGAATCGAGGTGGCCTCGTAGGACGGATGGTTGGCGGCCAGCGCCTCGGCGGAGTCGACCGACAGGAACACAGGTTCACGGCCGGTATGCGCGGTCGCCAGCACGGCATCGGCGATCGTCTTGCTGTTGAGCGGGCCGGCGGCGAGCAGCGCATCGACCTTGCGGCTGCGGACCGCTTCGGCGACCTCGCCGGCCGGCAGCGCAATGCTCTGCACTTTCGCCGGATCGACACCGTATTGCTGCAGGATCACGCCGAGCAGCCCGGCGTTGGCCTCGGTGCGGCCGACCACGCCGACGCGCTTGCCGGCCAGATCCGTGATCCCGGCAATCGCGCTGCTCTTGCCGGACTTGCGCTTGGCTTTCTGCTCGGCGCTCGCCGGCGCCCCCAGCACCGCGACGTTCTTGTGCAGCACCGCAACCGACTGAGCCACTTTCGGCACCGGCAGATCACCGCGGATCACCGCGAGATCGACGGTGCCCGACTTCAAGGCGACCGCGCTGGCGGCCGGGCCGTCGGTCACCACCGGCCGCAGCCGGACGGTGTTGCGCTCGCGCGCGAACACCTGGGCGAGCGCCTGGATCAGCTTGTAGTCGTCGCCGGTCTGCGGCCCGACGGCGATTTTCAGGGTCACCGGGCGCATCGCGAAGTAATAGCCTGCACTGACGGCCCCGATCAGCGCCAGAATCGTCGCCAGCAGGATCAGCGTCATTCTCCGCCGCGGCGAACGCGGAGATGGTTGCAGCACGGCCTCCCCCGGATCGGGTCCGTCCATTGACCGGGACAATAGCCGCGCGCTGTTCATCCGTGATCCGGACCCATCGGGTTTGGCCGTTCCATCGAAGCTGTGTAGTTCCGCCGACGAGACGGCTGGGGAACTGATGGCTATCGCAGCGGTTTGGCCGCATTATGGTCGGCGGAGCGCGCTTGGCGGCGCGGACGCCGGTTGCGGGACCGAGGCGCAGGACAGAGGCGCAGGACAGACAAGGCAGGAACAGCACGCATGGTGGAACCGTTGTCGGCCGGGGAACTACGATCCGCATTGCAGGATTTGCCGGGTTGGAGCGCATGCACCGACCGGGCGGCGATCGGCCGCAGCTTCGTGTTCGCGGATTTCAGCGAGGCGTTCGGTTTCATGGCGCGGGTCGCGCTCGCCGCCGAGAAGGCCGATCACCATCCGGACTGGCGCAACGTCTATAAAACCGTGGACGTGACGCTGACGACTCACGACGCCGGCGGCGTGACGGCTCGCGATGTCGCACTGGCGAAAGTCATCGATGCGATCGCAGGGCCGCTCGGCGCCGGATGACGGAGAACCTTGCGGGCGGAGCGACAAATTCCCAGATCTGACGAATGATGAACCGCCGCGGTTCGCCGGAGTGCTGACGATGACGAGCGATTACAGCGTAGGGTTCGAGCCCGCCGACAGGCTGGCGCAGGATCCCGAACAGGTGCGCCGCCGGTTCTGGCGCAAGCTCAAGGGCGTCGCCGCCAGATTGCCGTTCGCCGAGGACATCCTGGCGGCTTACTACTGCGCGTTTGACCGGCAGACCCCTCGACATGTGCAGATCGCGCTGCTCGGCGCGATCGCTTACTTCGTCCTGCCGTTCGATCTTGCGCCGGACATCCTGCCGGTACTCGGCTTTACCGACGATGCGGCGATCCTGGCGGCCGCAATCAGGATGGTGGCGGGCAACATCACGCCCGCACATCGCGAAGCCGCCCGGGTCGCGATGCAGCGCGGGTTGGAGGACGAGGCTTAACGCCGCCCCAGCGCGTCAGGCCGTCTCGCTCATCCGCGCCATCACCTGCGTGGCCAGCTTTGCCCGCTGCGCAATCGCCTCCGCGCTGAGCGGCGGCTCGCCGAGAAGCGCCTGCAATGGCGCGATGCCGATCAACACCGAGAAGAATACGCTGATCAGCGTCGCGATATCGTCGCGCCGGATGATGCCGCGCGCCGCGGCGTGCTCGAAGAAGCGCGTCGCCGCCTGCGTCACCGGCCCCCTGCCGCTGGCCTCGAGCTCGCGGGCGACCGAACCGCCGCCGCGCCCCGCCTCGGCGATCGCCAGCCGGTACATCGCGGTCCGTTCGGCGTGCAGCAGTTCGCCGAGGAAGATCCGTCCGAACTGCTCCAGCACCGCCAGGAATTGCGCTTTGTCCTGCGGCTCCGGAAGCTGGGGCGATGGCTGCATTTTGGCCGCGCCATAGCGCACCAGCGCGGTCAGAATCTCCTGCTTGCTGGCGAAGAACTCATACAGCGTGCGTTTCGAAATCCGGGCGCGGCGCACGATTTCGGCCGTCGTCGCCGCATCGAAGCCCTTCTCGACGAACACCTCGAACGCCGCCTGAAGGATCGCCGCCCGGCGCGGGTCGGCGGTGTTTTCTTGTTTTTTGTCCATTGCTTAGTGGCCGGTCCGCAGACTGCACAGATTCCGGTACCAACTGGTACCAGATGTGCTATGGTTTGGTACCGAATGGTACCGCAGTCTGGGGCGACGTCAACGCCGCAACGGCTCGCCGGACCGGAGGCCTCGGAGGCAGCATGAAGACCTTCCTGACGGTGAAGCTGGTCCTGGTCCCGTTTGCGGTGTTCTGGATCCTGCTGGCGCTCCATCAACCCGCCTGGGCAATCTGGCTCGGCCTCGGTCTGTCGCTCGCGGGCAATGCCTGGCGCGGCCACCGGCGCGAATTGTTCGTGCTCGAGGCCGGCGGGCTGGTGCTGTTCGCCGGCCTCGCGGCGCTGCATCTGGTCGCACCGGCGATCGCAGTCGCCAACGCGCTGTGGCTGTCGTTCGCGGGGCTGTCGACCATCAGCGTGCTCAGCCTCGCGGCGCGGCGGCCGTGGACCGCAGACTATTCGCGCGCCGCCCATCCGGACAACGCCGGCACGCCGCAATTCTTCATGATCAACGCAGCGATCACGGCGCTGTGGGCGGTGCTGTTCGCGGTGATCGCCGCCGGCCGCCATCTGGGCGCACCGGCGGAAGTGATCGGCGCGATCGTCACGGTCGGCGCGCTGGTCTCGATCTTCGGGCCGAAGCTGGCGATCCGTTTCGTGATGCAGCGACTAGCTGATGCGCCGGAGAGCTATCGCTGGCCCGCACCGTCGTTTGCCGCCGACCAGACAGAGGATTGCGACGTCGTGGTGATCGGCGCCGGAATCGGCGGCCTCACTGCCGCCGCACTGCTGGCCGACGCCGGGCTGAAAGTGAAGGTGTTCGACCAGCACGTCGTGCCCGGCGGCTACTGCCACAGTTACTTGCGCAAGGCGCATCATCTGAACGAGCCGGTGCTGTACCGGTTCGACGCCGGCCCGCACGATTTCTCCGGCGTGCAGCCGGGCGGGCCGTTCGCTACGCTGCTGCGGCGGCTCGGCGTCGCCGACCGCATCGTCTGGGAGCGGGTGACCCAGAGCTTCCATACCGAGCACGGAATGATCGGCGTCCCACCCGACTGGCGTGACTACGTCCGGCTGCTCGGTGAGCGGTTTCCGGGCAGCGCCACAGGTATTCAGGCGCTGTTCGAGGAGATCAAGGCAATCTTCGACGACATGTTCGCCACTGCCGCCGGCCGCGGCGGAATTCCCGGCCCGCCGGCGACGATCGAGGAATTGCTGGCGTTTCCGCGCGCCCATCCGCACGCCTACAAATGGATGAACCGTCCGTTCGCCGAACTGGTCGCGGCGCATGTCGACGATCCGGCCGTGGTGGCGGTGATCGACGGGCTGTCCGGCTATATCGGCGACGGCAGCGAGCGGCCGAGCTGCGCCAGGATGGTGCCGATCTTCGGTTATTACTTCCACGGCGGCTACTATCCACGCGGCGGTTCGGGCGTCGTCGCCGAGGCGATGGTTGCGGCGATCGAGGCTCGCGGCGGCGAGGTGCGGGTGAAGACGGCGGTGCAACGGATCCTGGTCGAGAACGGCTGCGCCGCCGGCGTGATACTCGCCAGCGGCGAGACGGTGCGAGCCCGCGCGGTGGTGTCGAACGCCGACTTCAAGCGCACGATGCTCGAACTGGTGCCGCCCGACGCGCTGCCGCGGCGGTTCCGCAGCCAGGTGGCGGACGCGGCCCCGGCAAATTCGTGCTTCAGCGTTCATCTCGGGGTCGATTGCGTGCCGGACCTCGGCCCGTCGACGCATCTGCAGGCGCCGATCAAGCTCGGCATCGCGATGATGTCGAAGCTCGATCCCTCCGCGGCGCCGCCGGGCCATGCGATCCTGTCGCTGATCGCGCTGGTGCCGCACGCCGAGGCGCGGAGCTGGTTTCCGCACGACCACGACGGCAACGATTACAAGGTCTGGCGACGTTCGGACGACTATCTGCGGCGCAAGCGGGAATTCGGCGACCGGATGATCGCCGCCGCCGAGACCGTGATCCCGAACCTGGCGCGGCACATCGTGTATCGCACCGACGCCAGCCCGGTGACCTACGCGCGCTACGACTGGGCGAGCTTCGGTTCGATCTACGGGATGTCGACCGCGGGACAGCTTCGAGGCTCGAAAACGCCGCTGCGCAATCTGGTTATCGCCGGCGGCGGCAATATCGGTGCCGGCATCGAGGCGGTGGTGATCTCCGGCGCCAACGCCGCCGAGGCGCTGCTGCCCGGCGTGCTGGCGAGGGCGCAACCGGCCGCAAGCGAGCCCGCCGCGGCTACGAGGCCGGAGTTGATGCCGGCGTAACGCGATCACCGCGTAGCTTGCTGATACAAGGGTGAGTTAGGCGCTGTTGCGCCGTAACCCACCCACTTCGCGCGGCGACGAGAAACGGTGGGTTACGCGCTGCGATTCAGCATTCTCACGGATGCAGGATCACCTTGCCCATAGCCTGCCGGCCGGCGAGCACTTTCAGCGCGTCTGCGGTCTGCGCCAGCGGGAAGGTGCGGTCGACATGCGAGGAGATCTTGCCCTCGGCGGCCCACTTGACCAGCTTCTCGAGATTGGCGCGGTTCTTCTCCGGATTGATCCGCGTCCACGCACCCCAGAACACACCGCGGATATCGCAGCCCTTCAGCAGCGCGAGGTTGAGCGGCATCTTCGGAATGTCGCCGGCGGCGAAGCCGATCACCAGGAAGCGGCCCTCCCAGGCGATCGAACGCAGCGCTGCTTCGGCGTAAGCGCCGCCGACCGGATCGAACACGATATCGACGCCCTTGCCGCCGGTGAGCTTCTTCAGCCCCTCTTTCAGATCTTCGGTCGCATAGTTCAGCGTCAGCTCGGCGCCGTGCTGTTTGGCGAATTCGAGCTTCTCGTCCGAGGAGGCGCAGGCGATGACTTTGAACCCCATCAGCTTGCCGAGCTCGCACGCCGCAAGGCCGGTGCCACCGGCAGCGCCGAGCACCGCGAGTGTCTCGCCCGGCTTCGGGCTGGCACGGTCTTCCAGCGCATGCAGCGCAGTGCCGTAGATGATGAAGATGCCGGCGGCGCGGTCGTAATCGAGACTGTCGGGGATCTTGACGATCGACGCGGCCGGCAGCGCGATCTTTTCGCGCGCGCCATTGTGGCCGCAGGACGCGGCGACGCGGTCGCCGGGCTTGAGGTCGGTGACGCCTTCACCGACGCTCTCGATCACGCCCGCGACTTCCGCGCCTGGCGAGAACGGGAACGGCGGCTTGATCTGGTACTTGCCCTGGATCATCAGGATGTCGAAGAAATTCAGCGCCGCCGCCTTGATGGCGATCACCGCCTCGCCGGGGCCGGCGACCGGATCGGGCACGTCGGCGTAAACGAGATCGTCGGGACCGCAATATTGCTGGCAGAGAATGGCCTTCATGTATCCACCCGGGTGCGAGGTTTGTGATTGCCTGCCGTTCTGCCGGATTTGCACGGCAGGGACAATCGGATTCGGGCCGAGCGTTCTGCCGCGTTGTCATTGCCGGGCTTGACCCGGCAATCCATCCGTTCTCGAAAGATGATGGATGCCCGGATCAGGTCCGGGCATGACGCCGCGTGCGGGACTACGCCCGCGTGAATTCCGCTACGCGGTCAATCAAGGAGCCGTGCGATGTTCGAGGCTGGTCTGCTCGCGAACAAACGAATTCTGATTACAGGCGGCGGTTCCGGATTGGGCGCCGCGATGGCGGCACGCTTCGCCGAACTCGGCGCGTCGCTGGTACTGTGCGGGCGACGCGCCGAGGTGCTGCAGCACACCGCAGAGCGAATTCGGTCGCATGGCGGCGAAGTCGACGCCATCGTTTGCGACGTGCGCGATCCGCAAGCGGTGGAAGGCATGCTCGACGCCATCTGGCGTGATGCGCCGCTCGATGTCTTGATCAACAACGCCGCCGCGACCTTCATCGCGCAGACCGAACGGCTGTCGGCGCGCGCCGCCGACGCGATCCTGGCGCCGACGCTGCACGGCGCGATGTACTGCACGCTCGGTGCCGGCCGGCGCTGGATCGACGGCGGACGCGCCGGCGTGGTGGTCAGCATCCTGTCGACCTCGACGATCACCGGCCGCGCCTTCACGGTGCCGTCGGCGATGGCGAAGTCGGCGGTGCTGGCGATGACCAAGAGCCTCGCGGTCGAGTGGGGTCCAAAACAGATCCGCCTGGTGGCGATCGCGCCCGGCGCATTTCCGACTGCGGGCGCGACCGCACAACTGCAGCCGGACGGCCGAGCCGCCGATCCGGCCGCGCGCGTGCCGCTCGGTCGCGTCGGCAATCACGACGAGCTTGCCAATCTCGCCAGCTTCCTGATTTCGGATCACGCCGGCTACATCAACGGCGAGATGGTGGTGCAGGACGGTGGCGCGCATCTGCGCAGTTCCGGTGCCGAAGACCTGCTGCATTGGAGCGATCAGCAATGGACCGCGCATCGCGCGGCCCGCGCCAAATCCTGATTGTACAGCAGATACATGCGGCACCCGGAAGGTGCCCGCCGGGTGCTTTGACGCCTTCACAGAATCGGCCATCCCGGCTATTCCGGGCAGCGTGAACAGGCGAGCCGCGCAAGCCATGTTGCAGTCACAATGATGAGGGACCAGACTTGCCCATGATCTTGAGGCGAATGCTGATGACCGCGTTGGCGGGTTCATTGCTGGTTGCGGCGGGCAACGCTGCGGTGGCGCGCGAGGCCAAGGGCAAGGCGGGCGCGACGCCGGCGGCCGCATCCGGCGGCGCGGAGCCGACGCTGATCGGCCAGTTCGGCAGTTGGGGCGCCTATACGGCTGCGCCCGGGGGCAAGAAAGTGTGCTTCGCCCTTGCCAAGCCGTCGTCGTCCAAGACCAACCCGCCAAACCGGCCGCGCGATCCGGCCTATGCGTTCATCTCCACCCGTCCGGCCGAAAAGGTCGTGAACGAGGTCTCGGTGATGGTCGGCTACCCGCTGAAGCCGGGCTCGGAATCCACCATCGACGTCGGCAGCGCCTCGTTCGCGATGTACTCTCAGGGCGACGGCATCTGGATCAAGAACGCCGCCGAGGAGGATCGCCTGGTCGAGGCGATGCGCAAAGGCGCCGAGATCACCGTGAAAGGCGTGTCCTCCAGGGGAACCGCCAGCACCGACGTGTTCTCGCTGAAGGGCCTGTCGCAAGCGCTCGACAAGGTGGCGCAGGCCTGCGGCAGCTAAGGAGCTCTCCACCGGCCGCCGCTATTGAGGACGGCCGCTCCGTTAGGTAAAGCAATCCGCCAGACACGACCCGCCGGCCGGCGACAACCGGGTGGCGGGTTCCTATATGCACGGCGACCTGCGACTTTCGCCCGCCCTGCATGCCCGGCGCTGAACGGCCGGCCGCCAACCTGACGTGATGCGATGACGCCTTCTGCAGCCTCGGCCCTGGTCGAGAAGACACCGCTGGAAACCTATGTGCCGCCGGCCAAGCCGTCGCTGATCGGCCTGTCGCGGGCGCAATTGTGCGACCGGCTCGGCGAAATCGGCGTGGCGCCGCCCCAGCGCAAGATGCGGGCGCAGCAGCTCTGGCACTGGATGTATGTCCGGGGCGCTCGCGATTTTTCCGAAATGACCAATGTGTCCAAAGAGATGCGCGCGACGCTGGCGGAGCATTTCACGGTCGACCGGCCCGAAGTGGTGGCCGAGCAGATTTCTGCCGACGGCACCCGCAAATGGCTGCTGCGGCTGCCGAGCGGCGGCGACGGCCAGAAGGCTCACGAGGTCGAGTGCGTCTACATTCCGGAAACCGATCGCGGCACGCTGTGCGTCTCGAGCCAGGTCGGCTGCACCCTGAACTGCGCGTTCTGCCACACCGGCACGCAGCGGCTGGTGCGCAACCTGACCGCCGGCGAGATCGTCGGCCAGGTGATGGTGGCGCGCGACCGTCTGAACGACTGGATCGACCGCGAGACGCCGAACGGCAACCGCCTGATCACCAACATCGTGATGATGGGGATGGGCGAGCCCTTGTACAATTTCGACGCGGTGCGCGACGCGCTGCTGATCGTCTCCGACAACGAGGGCATCGGCATTTCGCGGCGGCGGATCACGTTGTCGACCTCCGGCGTGGTGCCGAACATCAAGCGCACCGGCGACGAGATCGGCGTCATGCTGGCGATCTCGTTGCACGCGGTCCGCGACGACCTGCGCGACGAGCTGGTGCCCCTGAACCGGAAATATCCGCTGAAGGAGCTGCTGCAGGCCTGCCGCGACTATCCGGGCGCATCCAACGCACGCCGCATCACCTTCGAATATGTGATGCTGAAGGGCGTCAACGACACGATCGACGATGCACGCAAGCTGGTGCAACTGCTCAAGGGGATTCCGGCCAAGATCAATCTGATCCCGTTCAATCCCTGGCCCGGCTCGAAATACGAGTGCTCGGATTGGGACCAGATCGAGAAGTTCTCGGAGTACATCTTCAATGCCGGCTACTCATCGCCAGTGCGCACCCCGCGCGGCCGCGACATTCTGGCCGCCTGCGGCCAGCTCAAATCCGAAACCGAAAAGCTCTCGGTGCGCGAACGCGACGCGCTGCGCGCGATGGCAATGACGGACTGATCCATGCTGCCCGCCGACGAGATCAAGGGTGTGCTCGCCTTCCTGCGGGAAGCCGAGCGACTCAAGAGCGTGATCCGCAGCGGGTACACGTCCACCGGCCGGCCCGAGAGCACCGCCGAGCACACTTGGCGTCTGTGCCTGATGGCGATGCTGCTCGCCGACGGGCTCGGCGATATCGATGTCGCGCGCCTGTTGAAGATCTGCATCGTCCACGATCTCGGCGAAGCCCTGCACGGCGACGTTCCGGCGGTCGCACAAGTCGAGGGCGACGACAGAGCCGCACGGGAGCGCGCCGATATCGAAACTCTGACGCAGCCGCTCGACGATAAGCGCCGCGCCGAGCTTCTGGGTCTGTGGCACGACTACGAGACCGGAGCCTCGCCGGAAGGGCGGCTCGCCAAGGGGCTCGATAAGCTAGAGACCATCCTACAGCACACCCAGGGCCTCAACCCGGCCGAGTTCGATTACGCGTTCAATCTCGACTACGGCACCAAGCAGACCGCGGTGCACCCGCTGATCGGTGCGATCCGTGCTGAGCTCGACACCGACACCCGCGCGCGGATGGCGGCACAGCAAGCTTCCGGAGCAACCCGCTGATGGCGCTGCTTGTCCGCCTGTTCGCGATTGCGATCGGCTTTCTGCTCGCCTCGATCGCCGCCGGTCTGGTGGTGGTCGGGATGCTGCTGTTTCCGGAACTCACTGAGATCGCCGACGGGCCGATCGACCCCGACGCGCTGAACATCATGATGGGCTTCGGCTTCATCTTCGTATCCGGTTTCGCGCTGCTGCCGGCGCTGGTGGTGGTGCTGATCACCGAGGCGTTCTCGATCCGCAGCGCGCTGGCCTATGCGATCGGCGGAGCGCTGGTCGGGGTTGCCTGCTATCTCGGGCTGGTGCCATTCGACCCCGGGACGCTGCATTTCGACGGCATCATCCGCCGCCATCTCGAAATCATGACCGGTGCCGGCATCGTCGGCGGCATGGTGTATTGGCTGATTGCCGGGCGCAACGCCGGCGCCTGGCGCGATCCGCCGCGCCCGCGCGCGCCGTTGCCGCCTTCCCAACCCGCACCGCCTCCGGTAAACCGCGCCCCATGAACCGCAACGGACTTCTCATCGCGCTGGCGCTGTTCGCCGGCATCGGACTGACGTTCGGGCTGTTCCCGGAGCTCGATCTGTGGCTGGCGGGGCTGTTCTACGATTCCGCCACCAAGACCTTCCCGCTGCGCTCGGTCGACGATCTGGAGTTCGTGCGCGATCTGGCGATGTGGATCGCCTGGGCGATCGCGGCGCCGTCGATTTTCGCGCTGGTGTACAAGATGATCCGCCCCGACCTTCCGCTGGTGATGCCGGGCCGCACCGTGGCGTTCCTGCTGATCAGCATCACGCTGTCGGCCGGCGTCCTCACCAACATGACCTTCAAGAGCCATTGGGGCCGGCCGCGGCCGGCCGCGGTGACCGAATTCAATGGCCCGTGGCAGTTCAAGGCGTGGTGGGACAATTCCGGCGCCTGCCCGAAGAACTGCTCGTTCTTCTCCGGCGAGGGCGCGACCGCCTATTGGACCTTCGCGCCGGCGGCGCTGACGCCGCCCACGGTGCGGCCTTACGCCTACGCGGCGGCCTTCGTGTTCGGCACCGTCACCAGCGGG
Organism: Rhodopseudomonas sp. WA056; assembly: GCF_010906995.1. Taxonomy (NCBI): domain Bacteria; kingdom Pseudomonadati; phylum Pseudomonadota; class Alphaproteobacteria; order Hyphomicrobiales; family Nitrobacteraceae; genus Rhodopseudomonas; species Rhodopseudomonas sp. WA056. The sequence goes on from NZ_QPFS01000016.1 coordinate 38,910, forward strand.
CTGCGGATGGCGTTCGGCGGGCATTTCTTCACCGACGTGGTGATCGCCGGCCTCGTCACCTTCCTGGTGATCTGGCTGCTCTACGCACTGATCTACCGCTGGGCCTGGAGCCGGACCTCGGACGCCGCGATCGACGCCGCGCTGACCCGGGCGTTCTGGCCGGGATACCGCTGGCGCTCGAAATGGCGCGGCCGCGATGTCGGCCCCGCGCCGGCCACCACCTGACCGGCAATCGAGCTTCGGCCCGCGATTAAACGCGTGCCCGGGCGCGCGAAGTTTGCTATTCGCCCAGCCGAACCGCTTCAACCGATTGGGATTTCCATGACTACGATCTTGAAAAGCCTGCCCAAGGGCGAAAACGTCGGCATCGCTTTCTCAGGGGGTCTCGATACCAGCGCGGCGCTGCTATGGATGAAGCAGAAGGGCGCCAAGGTGTTCGCCTATACGGCAAATCTCGGCCAACCCGACGAGGCCGATTACGACGCGATCCCGCGCAAGGCGATGGAGTTCGGCGCCGAGAAGGCCCGGCTGGTCGATTGCCGCACCCAGCTGGTGCACGAGGGCATCGCGGCGATCCAGGCCGGCGCCTTCCACGTCTCGACCGGCGGCATCGCGTATTTCAACACCACCCCGCTCGGCCGCGCCGTCACCGGCACCATGCTGGTGTCGGCCATGAAGGAAGACGGCGTCAACATCTGGGGCGACGGCTCGACCTACAAGGGCAACGACATCGAGCGGTTCTACCGCTACGGCCTGCTCACCAATCCGGCGTTGCGGATCTACAAGCCCTGGCTCGACCAGCAGTTCATCGACGAACTCGGCGGCCGCGCCGAGATGTCGGCGTTCATGACCGCGCACGGCTTCGCCTACAAGATGAGCGCCGAGAAGGCGTATTCGACCGACAGCAATCTGCTCGGCGCCACCCACGAGGCCAAGGATCTCGAACACCTCGACTCGGGCATCAAGATCGTCGTCCCGATCATGGGCGTGCCGTTCTGGCGCGACGACTGCGCGGTGAAGGCAGAGGCCGTCACGGTGCGGTTCGAGGAAGGCCAGCCGGTCGCGCTCAATGGCCAGACCTTCACCGATCCGGTCGCGCTGTTTGACGAAGCCAATGCGATCGGCGGTCGCCATGGGCTCGGCATGAGCGACCAGATCGAGAACCGCATCATCGAGGCCAAGAGCCGCGGCATCTACGAGGCGCCCGGCATGGCGCTGCTGCACATCGCCTATGAGCGGCTGGTCACCGGCATCCACAACGAGGACACCATCGAGCAGTACCGCATCAACGGCATGAAGCTCGGCCGGCTGCTGTATCAGGGCCGCTGGTTCGATTCGCAGGCCCTGATGCTGCGCGAGACCGCGCAGCGCTGGGTCGCCCGTGCCGTCACCGGCGAGGTGACGCTGGAGCTGCGCCGCGGCAACGACTACTCGATCCTCAACACCGTCAGCCCGAACCTGACCTATGCGCCGGAGCGGCTGAGCATGGAGAAGGTCGAGGACGCGCCGTTCACGCCGGCCGACCGCATCGGTCAGCTGACCATGCGCAACCTCGACATCACAGACACCCGCGCCAAGCTCGGCCTCTACGCCAAGACCGGCCTGCTGTCGTCCGGCGAAGGCACCCCGATTCCGAAGCTGGAAAACGACAAGGGCTGAGGGCTCGGATCGGGTGCGCATCTTTGCCGGTAACGCATCGAGTATCTTAACCGAAGGATATCTTAGAAAAGATATCTTGCTCTGAGATCGTCCCTGACGTATCTTCCTCACAAGATATCTTGTCGAGAGGATACTTCTCCAATGAGCCCCGACAAACTGAAGCGCCACTACGGAAGCCCGGTGACGGGTGCCCATTATTGGCCGCGTCCCGACATCACGGAACCGATCGTTGCATCGCTCCGGGCCGGCGAAAGCGTGAAGCTGTTCGGGCTGCGGCGCGCCGGCAAATCCAGCGTCATGCTGGCGGTCGAAGAAGCGCTCGCGGGGCACGGGCTGAAGCCCGTCTATGTCGATGTTCAGGGCCACGATCGCATCGACAAGCTACTCTCCGCGCTGCTGGCGGCGCTGCCGGACTCCGACGCGGTTCGCCAGATTTCCCGCGCATTATCGCCCGCTCGTCTCAACCAAGCCGTTGAGTTCTTCAATATGGTCCGCGGCAAGGCGGCGGATGCCCCGGCATCGCCGACCGCCGTCCTCCACCAGGTCGAACTGGTCAGCGGGGACCTCACCAAGGTATTGGCGCAGCAGAACGGTTCGGTGGTGCTGCTGATCGACGAACTGCCTTTCCTGATCGACAACATGCTGAAGCGTGGCGTCAAGGAGGCCGATGTCAACGGCTTCCTGGCAACGCTGCGGTCCTGGCGTCAGGACGGCCGGGTGCCGATGCTGTTATCGGGCTCGATGGGGCTGTCCTGGCTGATCCGCGAGCGCGGCATCGCGCGTGAGCATTTCAACGATCTGATCAAGGGGCTGACGCCTCCGCCGCTCGAAGCCGATGACGCCCGCGCCATGCTCGAGGCGCTGGCGACTGAGGAGGGCTGCACGTGGTTGACGGACGAACTGCTCAATGTCGTCCTTCAGGAACTCGCCGTCACTTATCCCAGCTTCATCCAGTTCGCGTTCGGCCGCCTCAAGGACAACAAGGCACACACGCCCGACGACGTGCGCCGGGTCTTCACCACTCACATCCGCCCGAGCCTGGACGAGGATTTCTATGCCCAGTTCGACACCCGGATGAACCGCTTCGAGGCGAACGACAAGGCGATGGCGCGCGATGTCCTGCGCTGCATCGACAAGGCCGGCGAGGCCGCCGCTGCACTCCCCGAGATCGATCGCGTGCTCGGCAGCCACGCCGCGTCGGACCGCGATGAAATCCTCACCATTCTCATCGAGGACGGTTTTCTCAGCGTCGACACCCGTGCACAGACCGCCAGCTTCTCCTCGCCGCTGGTCCGCACCTGGTGGCAGTCCAAACCGTATCGGCGGTGATCGCGTGGCCCTGCTCAAAGCCTTTAATCCGCACGAACTCTCCGCCGGCACAGTGCTCAGTGTCGCTACCGGCCGCGAAGACCCGCTCGACCGGATCCTTTCGATCGTTCGCGACAACCTGACCGCGCCCACGCCACAGCATGTCATCGTCAGTGCGCCGCGCGGCTACGGCAAGAGCTTCTTTCTGCGCTACGTGCAGATCAAGCTCGACGAGATCGCCAAGGCCGAAAATCTTCCAGTTGCGATGGCGCTGCTGCCGGAAGAACTTCCGCATGTGAAGGAGCCCGAGACGCTGTTGGCAGAAATCCGCCGCACGTTTCTCGGGCAGCCGGCCGATACCATTGGCGTGAGCTGGGTCGAAGACGACGGGCAGGCATGGGATGAGCAGGTCGCCCGCCTCGACGCGGCCATTGACGACCGGTTCAACGGCCGACCAGGGCTATTGGTGGCGGCAGTCGAGAACTTCGATCTGTTGTTGAAGAAGGCGTTTGCCAAGCAGGTGCAGGCGACGCGGCTTCGCGGGCTACTGACGCGGCGAGGCAGCCGCCTGATGCTGATCGCGGCGAGCGCCCGTGGCGCATTCGATCGCAATTACGATCGTCCGTTGTTCAAGGCGTTCGAAGAGATTTCGTTCGAGCCGTGGTCGATCGAGCAGTCGCTCGCCTTCTTCCGGCTGCAGCGCGCCGCAGCCCGCAAGCCGGCGCTCACCGAAGTGCAGGAAGCCAAGGCCAGAGCCGTTGCCACCTTCATCGGCGGCACGCCGCGGCTGGCGACGCTGATCGGCGAAGCGCTGCTGGAGGACGATCCGCTCCGCGCCGCCGACCTGCTGGAGAAACTGGTCGACGAACTGACGCCCTACTACAAAGAGCGTATCGAGGTGCTGCCCTCACGCTCGCAGACGCTGCTCGATGCACTGCTGCGCGGCGGCGAAAACTGTTCGGCGACGGACCTCGCGCGCCGGGTCGGCGCGCCGAGCCAGCCGGCGATCGCCGCGGCGCTCGACGAGTTGAAGAAAGACCTGGTGGTGACCGGCGAGAAGGCACCGGACAGCGCCGAAGTGCTGCTGAGAGTCACCGACCGCGTCTTCGCGCATTACTATCGCAAGCGCATCCTCAGCCACGGCCTCGAAACCTGCCCGCTCGAGGCATTGGTCGACCTGTTGGCGGTGATCTATTCGCCTGAGGAGAAAAAGCGGGAGGCCGACAAATTTGCAGCGCTGGGTTTCGCACGCGAGGCACAAGTGTTCGAACGGCTATGGGCTGCAGATCGAGCGCGGTCGCATCAGGCCCCGGCCGAGAGTTTACAGAATGAACAAGCCTCAGAGTTTGACCAGATCATGGTGGCATGGGATCGCGTTACTGACAAAGGGCTTCACTCGGAGGGGTTAGCCCTTCTGGACCGAGCCTTGGAAGTGGTCCCCGTCGACGCAGCGAAACAAGCGATGATCCTTTTCAATCGTGCTTGGACTCTTGGTCAACTGGGACGCCACGACGAGGCGATTGCGACCGCACGCGAGGCCGCGGCCAAGGCGGCCATCAGCGGCAACATACGTCGGCAGGTTAGGGCGCTCCGTATTGCTGCACTAAGTCTCGGTCAACTCGGGAGGCACGAAGAGGCAATTGCGACAGCGCGAGAGGCGGCGGCCAGGGCCGAGAGCATCGCCGATTTCAACCAGCAGCTTCATGCGCTGCGGACTGCGGTATGGAGCTTCGGCGACCTCGGACGTTACGAGGAAGCTGTTGCACTTGCGCGGGAGGCAGCAGCTATCGCTGCTCGCGCCGGAGATACTGTCGGACAGTCTGAAGCCATTGAAGATGTTGCATGGAGTCTCCTTGGATTGGACTGCAGAGACGAAGCTATTGCAGCCGCGCGCATGGCTGCAGATCTGGTCCAGAAGACTGCTGGTGAAGTGCTATCGGTTTCGATGGCGGAGACTATCCTAGCTGTGCGCCCGGGCTTTGTCGATGTGGAGCTTGCACACCAATCCTATGAAGTCTTGGTGCAGGAGGCCGAATCCAGAGGCAGCGGCAGTCCAGAGTTGTATTTTGATGACATTGCATCCATCGCAACCACTTGTTTTGGTTGGCTACGACTAATTGCGACACTGGCAAGGCATCCTGATGTTGCAGAAAGGATTGCCGAATCGACCGCCGGCCTCGATGAGCCAGGTTTGGCAGTTGCACAGTCATTCCTCGGTGGCGATCGGGATACTGCGCTACGGATGGTCCGCCACGTTGTACCAGCGCTCGTCCAAGCGGTAGAAGACGCATCCGATCCACGCCTTGCAAGGCTTTGGGCTGCCGTGCTCGCGACATCGGCGGAAAGGATCGTCGCCAGCGTCGAAGACCATGCGTTTCTGAACGACGTCGCCGACATCTTCACTGCGCAGACCTCGGTTCCGACGCGCACGACCGCGCTGCTGAGGGCGTCAGCGACCTATCATGCCGCAGGTCGCGATCCTGCGGCGCTGGCGCGGCTCGATCCCGATCTCGCGACGACGCTAAAGGCCGTTTTCCCGCCGAAGGAAAGCGAGACGAAGGCGCAGCGCAAGCCGCGAAAGCGCAGGACTGTGAAGAAAGGCAAGGGATGAGGGCAAGCGACGTCAAATGGGTTAACGTCCCGAAGCCCGTCATTGCCGGCCCAACAGAGTGCGATGGGTTGCGGCGCAACAGCGCATAACCGATCTACAGACCTCCGTCATCCAACCGTCATTTGCCGCTCATACGGTCCCGCGCATCAATCAGGACCGTGATGATGATCAGGCATGTTGTCGCGGCGGCGTTGGCGTCGCTGATGTTCGTTTCGGCTGCTTCGGCTCAGACCATTTATCCGATCGATCGCGCCGAGCTTCTGGCCGGCGCCAAGTTCGATCTCAAGGTCGAGTTCGCCGGCGAGGTCGCCGCCGACACAGCGAGCCTCACCATCAACGGAGCCGACGCCGCGAGCGTGTTTGGCAAGGCCCCGGAGCTGATCGCGCGCGAGGCCGGTCAGCCGCGATCGGCGCTGCTGCTGCGCGACGTGACGCTGAATAGGCCCGGCCGCTACACCATCGAGGCCGGCGATGGCGCAGAGCGTCGCAGCGTGAGCTGGACGGTGTACGACACCGGTCCGCGGCGGGCCAGGAACGTCATCCTGTTCATCGGCGACGGCATGTCGCCGGCGCACCGCGTCGCCGCCCGCATCCTGTCCAAGGGCATCGACCAAGGCCGCGCCCGCGGCAAGCTGGCGATCGACGACATGCCGCAGATGGCGCTGGTGTCGACCGCCGGCAGCGACTCGATCATCACCGATTCCGCCAACGCCGCCAGCGCCTACGCGACCGGCCACAAAGCGGCGGTCAATGCGATGGGGGTCTATGCCGACCGCACCCCCGACCCGCTCGACGATCCCAAGGTCGAGACCCTGGCGTCGCTGGCCAAGCGCAAGCTCGGGCTGGCGGTCGGCATTGTCACCAACACCGAGGTCCAGGACGCGACCCCGGCCGCGGTGATCGCCCACACCCGCCGCCGCGCCGCCTACGATGCCATCGTGGCGCAGTTCTATGCGGCGCAGCCGGACGTATTGATGGGCGGCGGTGCCGCTTACTTCCTGCCGAAGAGCGCCGGCGGCAGACGCAAGGACGATGTCGACTACCTGGCGAAGTTTCGCGACGCCGGCTATTCGGTCGCGGCCACCGCGACGGAGCTCGAAGCTGTCGGCCGGCAAAGCCCGGCAAAACTGCTCGGCCTGTTCGCGCCGGGCAACATGGACGGCGTGCTCGACCGCCGCTTCCTGAAAGGCGGTGGCGTCGCCAAGAACCCGGACCAGCCCGACCTGACCCGGCAGGTCGCGGTCGCGCTCGAGGTGCTGGCGAAAAACGACGCCGGCTTCTTCCTGATGGTCGAATCCGGCCTGATCGACAAATATGCCCATGCGCTCGACATGGAGCGCGCGGTCTACGACACCATCATGCTCGACAACGCGGTGCGCCAGACCCGCGACTGGGCCAAGGCGCGCGGCGACGACACGCTGATCCTGGTGGTGGCCGATCACAATCATCCCAACGCGCTGGTCGGCACGGTGCGCGACGATCTGGCCGAGGGCGACGACGTGCCGCTGCGCGAACGGATCGGCGTGTACGACCGCGCCGGCTTCCCGAACTATCCGGCGCCCGACCAGGACGGCTATCCGGACCGCGTCGATGTCAGCCGGCGTCTCGCGATTTTCTCGGCCAGCCTGCCGGATCACTACGAAACGCTGCGGCCGAAGCTGGACGGCCCCAACCAGCCGACCGAGGCCGGCGACAAGCCCGGCACCTTCAAGGCCAACGACAAGTACAAGGGCGTTCCCGGCGCGGTGCTCAGAATCGGCAATCTGCCGGCGATGATGAACGCCAGCGTGCATTCCGGCGAGGACGTGATCCTCACCGCCGCCGGCCCCGGCAGCGACCGCGTCCACGGCGCGCTGGAGAATTCCGACCTGTTCCGGGTGATGGCCGATGCGCTGGGGCTCGGCGCCGACGCCAAGTAGCAGGCGGCCGCGGCGGCACGGAGCCTACGCCACCCGCGCCGACCCCATCGCGAATGGCGTGCCGACCGAGGCGCCGCTTTGCTGCAGCTCGAGCAGCCCGGTGATTTCGGCGTTCGGCCGCGCGTGGCTGAACAGGAAGCCCTGCGCCTCCTGGCAGCCTTCGGCCCGCAGCCAGCTCAGCTCCGCCTCGCTCTCGACGCCCTCGGCCGTGATGGTGACGCCGAGGCCGTTGCCGAGGCTGATGATGGCGCGGACGATCGCCTGGGATTCGCGATTGTCGCACAGCCCGCGCACGAACGACTGATCGATCTTGATCTTGTCGAACGGGAAGCTGCGCAGATAACTCAGCGACGAATAGCCGGTGCCGAAATCGTCCATCGAAATCCGCACCCCGAGCGCGCGCAGCGCATGCAGCGTCGCCAGCACCTGGCTGCTCTTTTCCAGCAGCAGCGTCTCGGTGATCTCCAGCTCCAGCCGGCGCGGCGGCAGGCCGGATTGCTTCAGCGCATCCATCACCACCGACAAGAGGTTGCCGACCCGGAACTGCAGCGGCGACAGGTTGACGGCGACGCGAACGTCGTCGGGCCAGCGCGCCGCGTCCATGCAGGCCGAGCGCAGGATCTGCGCGCCGATGGCATTGATCAGGCCGGTGTCCTCGGCCACCGGAATGAACTCGGCCGGCGAGATCATGCCGCGCTCCGGGTGCGGCCAGCGCACCAGCGCTTCGCTGCCGGTGATGCGGCCGTCGGCGAGCCGCACCAGCGGTTGATAATAAGGACGCAGCACTTCGTGCTGCAGCGCCGCGCGCAGATCTGTCTCGATCTTGCGCCTCGCCTGGGCGCGCGCGTCCATCCCGACCTCGAAGAAGCTGAAGGTGCCGCGGGTGTCCTTCTTGGCCCGCGACAGCGCCATGTCGGCGTTCATCAGCAGCTTCTCGGAATCGTCGCCGTCACCCGGCGCCACCGCGATGCCGATGCTGGCGCCGATCACCACCGAATGGCCCTGCAGCAGATAGGGCTCGGCGACCGCGTGCAGCAGCCGCTTGGCGAGCAGCACGATATCCTCGGGGCGCTTGATGCCGGTCTGGATCACCGCGAATTCGTCGGAGTTGAGCCGCGCCAGCGGATCCTCCTCGCGCAGCGTCGAACGCAGCCGGCGGGCGACGCCGCGCAGCAGCTTGTCGCCGACGGCGTGGCCGAGCGTGTCGTTGACGGCCTTGAAATTGTCGATGCCGAGGAACAGCACGGCGATCTTCTCGCCGGTGCGGCGGGTCTGGATCAACAGATCGTCCAGCCGCTTGCGCAACGAGTTGCGGTTCGGCAGCCCGGTCAGCCCGTCGTGATGCGCCATGAAGGCGAGCCGCATCTCGGCGCGCTTGCGCTCGGTGATGTCCATCAGCGCCAGCAGCACCGCCGGCTCGCCGTTGTAGGTGAGCTGGCGCGAGTAGATCGCCAGATCGATCAGCGAGCCGTCGGCCTTGACGTGCTTCCAGGTGCGCGCGGTGCGCTCCTCGTGGGTCTGATCGCCGGACCACGGCAGTTCGGTGTCGAACGCCTGCAGCCGGCGGATGGTCAGCGAGGCGAATTCCGACGGCGAATAGCCGTAATGTTCGACCGCAGCGTCGTTGACCGCGAGAATCCGTTCGTCGTTCAGCTCGCAAACGATCATCGGCACAGGATTGCTGTCGAACATCAGCCGGAACGACGCCTCGCGCTGCTTCAGCTCGGTGATGTCGACGCGCAGGCCGATGATGCCGCCATCGGACGTGGTGCGCTCCTCGATCTGGATGCAGCGGCCGTCCGCCAGCACCTGTTCGTGGCTGTGACCGGGATTGAACATCCGCTGCAGCCGCTCGGCGATCCACTCTTCCTCGCGGCCGATCGCTTCCGGATAGTCGCCGCGCGCGATGCCGATCCGCATCGTGTCCTGGATCCGCGCGCCGGCTCTGAACTGATCGGCCGTGGCTTTGTAGATCTCGGCGTAGCGCTTGTTCCAGAGGATGTAGCGGCCGTCGGCATCGAGAAACACGATGCCTTGCGGAATCAGGTCGATCGCTTCGCGCAACCGCTCGTGCGACCGCCTGGCTTCTTCGAGCGCGGCTTCGACGGCGCGTTCTCCGGCCACGACCTCCGCGGCGTTGGCGCGGCGACGCGGCTTCGACGCCAGCCTCGGCGCGGTCCAGCCGCATCGGTGCATCCTGCCGCTGCCGGCCCCGGGACGGTTTCGCGCCGTCTTCTTTTTCTTCAGCCGAACTTGCGGCATCCACCACGCCTCATCACGCAAATGACGCCCTGGTTGTGCAATAAGTGTCTGAAAAAATTGTATAACCGCACGGTTCCAGCAGCCTGCCTCAGACTTGGCCGACGCCCTCGTCTGCCTGCGGGAAAGGCATTCGCCGCAGGCCCCGCGGTGTCGAATGACCGTCTTGCGGGTGGAGTCGGGGATTCGCGGAGGATTCTGACGGCTGCTGCCCAAGTGCTGAGCGATTCGGCCCAAGGCGCATCAAATTGCGCCAGAATCCGGTAGAGTTAGCAGGGTCTTAAGGAGTCGGGTCGCGGTAACCGGCAGGCCGTGAACGACCGGTGAAGACCATCGAGCCGATCGCCGGCGTAAGGTATAGTCACCAGATGCACCACACGATCCTCGCCGCCCCGATGTGGTTCGCCGCTTTGCTGGCGACCACGGTGTCGTCCCTGGCCGTAGCCCAGGCGCAGGACAAGGGCCGGCTCGATCCCAAGCCACTGCCGCCGCTGGCCAACCCGAACGACCCGGCGCTCGCGGCCCGCGAGCTGTTCGCCCGCAAGCTGCGGCCGGCAGCGTTGCCGCCGCAGCCGGTCGGGTTTTACGCCAAGGGCTGCATGGCCGGCGGCCTGGCGCTGCCGATCGACGGCCCGACCTGGCAGGTGATGCGGCTGTCCCGCAATCGGAATTGGGCACTGCCGGACACCGTCAGGCTGATCCAGATCCTGGCCGACAAGGCCCACGCCCAGGCCGGCTGGCCGGGCATTCTGGTCGGCGATATGTCGCAGCCGCGCGGCGGGCCGATGCTGACCGGCCATGCCAGCCATCAGGTCGGGCTCGACGCCGACATCTGGCTGACGCCGATGCCGGACCGCCGCTTGTCGCGCAACGAGCGCGAGGAGATGTCGGCGGTGATGATGGTTCGCAAGGACCGGCTGGATATCGAGCCATCGGCCTGGACGCCATCGCATTGGAAGGTGATCCGCGCCGCGGCGTTGGAGCCGGCGGTTGACCGGATTTTCGTCAACGCCGCGATCAAGAAGGCGCTGTGCCGCGAAGCCAGAGGCGATCGTGGCTGGCTGCAGAAGGTGCGGCCGATGTACGGCCATGACTATCACTTTCACATCCGGCTGCGCTGCCCGCCGGGCGTCGACGGCTGCGTATCGCAACCAGAGCCGCCTTCCGGCGAGGGCTGTAGCGCGTCCGACTTCGCCTATTGGTTCAGCGACGCGGTGCTGCATCCGAAGCCGCCGACCAAGCCCCCGCCGCCACGGCACCAGCTCACGCTGGCGGAACTGCCGGGCGAGTGCCGAGCCGTGCTGAACGCGCCCGACAAGAAGCCGGACTGACCGTTTCCCAAAGGGTCTGGGCTAGACGCCTGCGAGCAGCGACCAGATTTCCGACAGCTTGGCCTTCAGCTTGGCGAACCGGGTCGGCGGCGGCGCGTCATCCTCGTCCTCCGGCAACCGCAGGCCGACTACATTGACGCGGCCACCGCCGAGGCTGCGCGCCACCAACACGATCGAGTCCAGCGGCAGCGTTGCGCCGACCACCGGCGCCTGATCGAGATGGATATCGAAGTAATCGGCCAGTGTCAGCGCCTCCTGGCCGGGCGGCACGCCGACGCCGTAGGCGGCGGCAAGATCGCCCAGCGACGTCTCGCCCGGGACGATGAAATCGCCGAGCAGATGCGGGTCGGGCGCGGTCGAGGGCGGCATGTCGACGAAGAAGCGGTCGAGCGCCGCGGCCTTTTCGGGCGGCGCCAGCAGATAGACATAGTCGCCGGGCGCGACCGGCTCGGCCTCCTCGGGCGTCAGGATACGCTCGTCACGGATCACCAGCGTCGGCTTCGACCATGACGGAATCAGGCCGCGCTTCAGATACAGGCTCTTCGGTCGCACCGCATAGCCGACGAGCTGCTGCTCGAGCTGGCCGGGCAGATCCAGCTCGATCCGGCGCGGGCCGCGGTCGGTTCGGGGCAGCGCCACGTGCAGCTTGCGGGCTGCCGGCCCCAGCGTCCAGCCTTGCAGCATCAGCGAGATCAGCACCACCACGAAGGCGACGTCGAAATATTGGTAAGCGTTCGACAGCCCGACCAGCATCGGGATCGAGGCGAGGAAGATCGCGACTGCACCGCGCAGGCCGACCCAGGCGATGAACAGCCGCTCCCGCCAATTGAACCGGAACGGCGCCAGACAGATGAACACCGCGAGCGGCCGCGCCACCAGCATCAGGGCCAGCGCGATCACCACGGCGGGGCCGATGCTGCTCATCAGCCGCTGCGGCGACACCAGCAGGCCGAGCAGCACGAACATCACGATCTGCGCCAGCCAGGTCGCGGCGTCGAGAAACGCCACCACCGAATTGTGCGCGCGGGTCGGCTGATTGCCGATGATCATGCCGGCGAGATAGACCGCCAGGAAGCCGGACGCATGCGAGATCTGCGCCGCACCGAATACCACCAGCGCGGCGGTGGTGACGAACGGCGCATGCAGGCCCTGCGGCAACGCCACCCGGTTCAGCGCCATCACCACGATGCGACCACCGACCACGCCGATCAGGGCGCCGAGCACGCCCTGCTGCAGCAATTCGAGCACGACGTCCCAGATCGAGCCCTGACCGCCATGGGTGATCAGCTCGACCAGCATCAGCGTCAGGAACACCGCGAACGGATCGTTGGTGCCGGATTCGACCTCCAGCGTGGCGCCGACGCGCGGGCGCAGCCGCAGGCCCTGGGAATGCACCAGCAGGAACACTGCGGCAGCGTCGGTGGAGGCGACCACGGCGCCGGCCAGCAGCGCCTCGACCCAGCTCAGATCGAGCATGTATTTCGCCACCGGCGCGGTGATCAGCGCCGTCAGCAGCACGCCGACGGTCGCCAGCCCCATCGACGGCGCCAGCACCGCCTTGATGCTGGAGAACCGGGTCTTCAGGCCACCGTCGAACAGGATCAGCGCCAGCGCCACCGACCCGACCAGATAGGTGGTGCCGAGATCGTTGAAGGCGAGACCGCCAGGGCCGGACTCGCCGGCCAGAATGCCGACGACCAGAAACACCAGCAGCAGCGGCGCGCCGAACCGCAGCGCCAGCAGGCTCGACAGGATCCCCGCCATCACCAGGACCGAGCCGAGCAGAATGGCGATGCTGACCGAGTCGAGGGACTCCATTGCCTCTCTGCGATTTGGTGAAGGTGCGCTTGCCGCATCCTTAACGTCGCCGGATTGCGTCGCCAAGAGAGCATTCCGGCCGATGGCCTTCGCGGCGGCCATGTCTGGCCGGCGACCCAGACGGCCGGCCCGTGCGCTTGCTGCCGGCTGCCGCGCTCACTAGATTGGGATCAAATCACCGACATCCTGAAAAGATCGATCCTTATGAGCTACGTGGACGCCTCCGAAGCCGCCCTGCGCAAGACCGGGCAGATCAAGCTGCACGGCCCTGCCGGCTTCGCCGGGATGCGCAAGGCCGGCCAATTGGTGGCGCGCTGCCTCGACGAACTGGTCGACATCGTCAAGCCGGGGGTTCCAACCTCGCGGATCGACGACTTCGTGCGCGAGTTCGCCTTCAGCCATGGCGCCTATCCGGCGACGCTGATGTACCGCGGCTACCGCTATTCGACCTGCACCTCGCTGAACCACGTGGTCTGCCATGGCATGCCCGGCGATCGGCCGCTGAAGGAAGGCGATATCGTCAATGTCGACGTCACCTATATCGTCGACGGCTGGTACGGCGATTCCAGCCGGATGTATCCGGTCGGCCCGGTCGCCCGCAAAGCCGAGCGGCTGATCGACGTCACCTACGAGTCGCTGATGCGCGGCATCGCGGCCGTCAAGCCCGGCGCCACCACCGGCGACATCGGTCATGCGATCCAGAGCTTCGTCGAACCGCAGCAGATGAGCGTGGTGCGCGACTTCTGCGGCCACGGTCTCGGCCGGCTGTTCCACGACGAGCCGAACATCATCCACGTCGGCAGCCCGGGGCAGGGTGCGGTGCTGAAGCCCGGCATGTTCTTCACCATCGAGCCGATGATCAATCTCGGCAAACCGTACGTGAAGATCCTGTCCGACGGCTGGACCGCAGTGACCCGCGACCGCTCGCTGTCGGCGCAGTTCGAGCATTCGATCGGCGTCACCGAAGACGGCTGCGAGATCTTCACGCTGTCGCCGAAGAACCTCGACAAGCCGCCGTTCCAGAGCTGAGCGGATCAGTCGTCATTCCGGGGCGCGCCGTCAGGCGCGAACCCGGAATCCTGATGTGTCGGTGCGAAGAGAGATTCCGGGTTCGCGAGCTATGCTCGCGCCCCGGAATGACTCGCTGAGAGACCTCGCTCCGCGAAGCAAGCGTAGGGTGGGCAAAGACGCCTTGCGCCGTGCCCACGCTTGAGATTCAACTCAGTGCTCGCAGGCGCTGAGGTTGTGGTGAACTAACCGGCCTTCCGGGCCTTACTACCGGCCACGCTCCGCGCCGGCTTCTTTGCCTTTGCCGGTCCTTCCTTCGCTTTGCCGGCACCCTGGCCGGAGATCGGCAGCAGCATTTCCTTTTGGCCGGCGGCCGTCTTGCGCTTCTTGGCTTTCGCAGGCTTCGCGGCGGCGGGCTTGTCTGCAGCAGAGCTCTTGGGCGCAGCAGCCGGCGCCAACTTGCCGCTTTCGCCGAGGCTCCGGCGCAGCGCATCCATCAAGTCGACGACATTGTCGCCGCGCGGCCGGGCCTGCGGCTTGACCGGCTGGCCGGCCATCTTGCTGTTGATCAGTTCGGTCAGCGCGCTTTCGTAGTGGTCTTCGAACAGATCCGGCTGGAAGTGGCCGGACTTCTGCTCGACGATGTGCTTGGCGAGATCGAGCATGTCCTTGGTGATCTTGACGTCCTGGATGTCGTCGAAATAGTCGGCGGCGTCGCGCACCTCGTAGGGATAGCGCAGCAGCATCCCGACCAGGCCTTTGTCGCGCGCCTCCAGGGCGATGACGTGCTCGCGATTGGTCAGCACCACCCGCGCCAGCGCCACCTTGTCCATGCTGCGGATGGTCTCGCGGATCACCGCATAGGCATCGTGACCGACCTTGCCGTCCGGTACCAGGTAATACGGGCGGACCAGATACAGATCGTCGATCTCGGGTCGCGGCACGAACTGATCGATTTCGATGGTGCGGGTGGATTCCAGCGCGATGTTGTCGAGCTCGTCCCTGGTGATTTCGATGTAGCTGTCGGTATCGACCTTGTAGCCCTTCATGATTTCGTCGGCCGGCACCTCGTCGCCGGTCTCGGCATCGACCTTCAGGTATTTGATCCGATGCCCGGTGGCGCGGTTGATCTGGTTGAAGCTGATCTTCTCGGAATCCGAGGTGGCCGGGTAGAGCGCTACCGGGCAGGTCACCAGAGACAACCTGAGAAAGCCCTTCCAGTTGGCGCGAGGGGCCATGACGCATACTCCACTGCTACTCGAACCGGACTCAAAGCCGGAAGGACTCGGATTCGTTCCCCGGACCGACTATCTTGCTCACAAGGAGCGCAGCGGAGCCGCCGCCATGGTCGATCGTCCCCGGGATTTGCCACGTGATCTTGCGACGCGGATGGCGCGGCGCAGCACGCCGGCCGACGGCTTCCTGCGCGAGACCTACGTGCTGCCCCGCCCGGACGCGCGCGCCAAGGCGAAGGCGTTTCTCGAGGCGTGGCCGAAGGCGGCCTATATGAGCAGCGTCGAGAGCTGGCGCGAATTGCCCGGCGACACCATCGAATTCACGATGCGCAGGCTGCCGAGCGCCGATTGAGTCCCCTCCGGCCTGTTAACCACCGGGCGACGCGGCCGAATTCCGGTTGCAAAAGCCGCGCAGCGCGGCATGGTTGTGACAACGGGACCATGCACGGCGGTGGAATTGCCGATGGACGACGCCGAGCGATCGCCGCAACCGGGATTTGCCGAAGCGCCGCACTATCACGGCCATCGCGAGCGGCTGCGGGAACGGTTCCGCGAGGCCGGGGCCGACGCGCTGTCCGACTACGAGCTGCTCGAACTGGTGCTGTTTCGGGCGTTGCCGCGCCGGGACGTCAAACCGCTCGCCAAGGCGCTGATCGCCAGGTTCGGCTCGTTCGCCGAGGCGGTGCATGCCCCGGCCGAACGGCTGCGCGAGGTCAGCGGGCTCGGCGAGGCGGCCATCATCGAGGTCAAGCTGATTGCTGCGGCTGCCGCGCGGGTGACCAAGGGGCAGGTGAAGCAGCGCACCGTGCTGTCATCTTGGTCGGCGGTGATCGACTATTGCCGCACCACCATGGCGTTCGCCGACAAAGAGCAGTTCCGGATCCTGTTTCTCGACAAGCGCAACCAACTGATCGCCGACGAGCTGCAACAGGTCGGCACCGTCGACCACACCCCGGTGTATCCGCGCGAGATCGTCAAACGCGGGCTGGAATTGTCGGCGACCGCGGTGATCATGGTGCACAACCACCCCTCCGGCGATCCGACACCGTCGCAGGCCGACATCCAGATGACCAAGTCGATCATGACGATCGCCGAACCGCTTGGCATCGCGGTGCACGACCACATCATCGTCGGCAAGAACGGCCACGCCAGCCTGAAGGGGCTGAAGCTGATTTGAAGCGACGCCGTTTCTTCGTTGAATCGTCATCCTAAGGCGCTCGCCCGTAAGGGCGAGCCTCGAAGGATGATGCGGCTACGAGTCTCGGCGGCCCATCCTTCGGGGCAGCCGCTACGCGGCGGCGCCTCAGGATGACGAAGTGGGCGTGGAAAGTGCTTGATCCTGCCGATCGGCATCGGTTGTCAGGACGTGAACGCTCCGTGCCGCCCTTCGCCTTGCGCGAAGCGGGTCGCGCCGGACAGGGTTTCGCCGGACTGGATCACTTTCAGCCCGCCGCACATCTCGTTCATGATCGCATCTTCTTCCGGCAGATCCCATTGCTGCAGGGCCGACAGCCGGTCGGCGCGCAGGCAGGTCTGCGGGAACTGCGCGATCTGCTTGGCGAGTTCGATCGCGCGCGACAGCGCCTCGCCGCGCGGCACCAGACGGTTGGCGAGCCCGATGCGGTGCGCCTCGTCGGCCGCCACCGGACGGCCGGTGAGAATCAGATCCATCGCCTGCGAGTGACCGATCAGCCGCGGCAGCCGGATGGTGCCGAGATCGATCAGCGGCACGCCGAAGCGGCGGCAGTAAACCCCGAAGGTGGCGTCTTCGGCGACCACGCGCATAT
>NZ_QPFS01000170.1:0-8064 GCF_010906995.1 Rhodopseudomonas sp. WA056
CGTGCCGCGCAAGACCGTGGGCGAGGTGCAGCGGCTGATCGAGGACACCGAGGCCGAGATCGGGATCGAGTTGTCGACCGGCAAGATCCGCTTCACGCTCGGAAATGTCGTGCTGACCTCCAAGCTGATCGACGGCACGTTTCCGGACTACGGCCGGGTGATTCCGCAGAACAACGACAAGGAACTCCTGGTCGACAAGAAGGACTTCGAGGCCGCGGTCGACCGCGTCTCGACGATCTCTTCCGAACGCGGCCGCGCGGTGAAACTGGCGCTGTCCGCCGGCAAGCTGGTGCTGTCGGTGACCAATCCGGATTCCGGCAGCGCGACCGAAGAACTCGAGGTCGAATACGCCTCCGACCCGCTCGATATCGGCTTCAATTCACGTTATCTACTCGACATCGCCGCGCAGATCGAGGGCGAGGTCGCGGTGCTGAGGCTCGCCGACCCTGGCTCGCCGACCCTGATCCAGGATCGCGATTCCAAGAGCGCCCTGTACGTCCTGATGCCGATGCGGGTGTAAGTCGAGGCGCCTCAATAGCACCATCATCATCGCCCGGCTTGACCGGGCGACCCAGTATTCCAGAGCGTCATTCCAGAGCGTCTTGGGTACCAGCGAACGCTCTGGGATGCTGGACCCTCCGCTTTCGCGGAGGGTGACTGCAGTGCCAGTTGCAGTCCCTTGCAACTCCCCCAAAGCAAGCTATTGCATGATCGCCGCCCGCATCACACGCCTGACGCTGACGCATTTTCGGAACTATCGCTCCGCGTCGCTGACCACGACCGCCGACCAGGTGGTGCTGGTCGGGCCGAACGGGGCCGGCAAGACCAATTGCCTCGAGGCGGTCTCGTTGCTGTCGCCGGGCCGCGGTCTGCGCCGCGCCAGGCTGGAGGACATCGCCGGTCACGAAGGCGACGGCTCCTGGGCGGTGTCGGCCGAGGTCGAAGGCGCGCTCGGGCTGGCGACGCTCGGCACCGGGATCGAGCCGCAGCGCGGCGATGTCGCCACGACCCGGCGATGCCGGATTGACCGCGAACCGGTCGGCTCGGCGGCGGCGTTCGGCGATCATCTGCGGATGGTGTGGCTGACGCCGTCGATGGACGGACTGTTCATGGGCGCCGCGTCGGAACGCAGGCGCTTCTTCGATCGCCTGGTGCTGGCGATCGACAGCGGACATTCGGCCCGCGTCTCCGCCCTCGATCGCAGCCTGCGGTCGCGCAATCGCCTGCTGGAAGACATCCGCAACGCGGATTCACATTGGCTCGACGCGATCGAGCGCGAAACCGCGGAACTGGCGATCGCAGTCGCGGCACAGCGCGGGCAGACCGCGACCAAGCTGGCCGCCATGATCGATGCCCGCGGCGCCACCTCGGCGTTCCCATCCGCCAGGATCATGCTGGACGGCTGGATGGAGAGTGCGCTGGCGTCCGAACCGGCAACCGTCGTCGAGGACCGCTACCGCGCCGTGCTGCGCGACAACCGCAGCCGCGACGCCGCCGCCGGCCGAACGCTCGACGGCCCGCACCTGACCGACCTCGAGGTGATCTACGCGCCGAAGGCGATGCCGGCGCGCGAGGCTTCGACCGGCGAACAGAAGGCCCTCCTGATCGGGCTGGTGCTGGCACACGCCCAGCTCGTCGCCGAGACCACCTCGATCACGCCGCTGCTGCTGCTCGACGAGGTGGTGGCGCATCTCGACCCCGGCCGCCGCGCCGCTCTGTTCGGCGAACTGAGCCGGCTCGGCGCGCAGGTCTGGATGACCGGGGCCGACCCTTTGGCGTTCGCGGAGATCGGTCCGGCGGCAGCAATTTTCGACGTCGACAACGGCCGGATCAGCGCTCGCGGATAGGCCGCCGGGCAGGGCAGAATCGACCGCATCGCCGATCTTCACGGCAGCCGCCGAACCTGCCCTCGCGAGCCTTGCAAGCGCGGCCAAAATCTCTATCTATTCAACAGCTTGAACACCACGACTTTGCGCTGGTGACGCCCCTGCTTTCATGGCACAAAAGAGCGCTTCGCTGCGAATGGCGCACGCCGATTCGATCGCAATTCTGAAGGTCCCTGCATGACTGAACCTGCCCGGCAGCCCTCTGCCGAATCCGTGCATCCTGCACCGGCCGAATATGGCGCGGAATCGATCCGGGTGCTGAAGGGTCTCGATGCCGTCCGCAAACGGCCGGGCATGTATATCGGCGACACCGACGACGGCAGCGGCCTGCACCACATGGTGTACGAAGTCGTCGATAACGCCATCGACGAAGCGCTGGCGGGGCACGCCAGCGCGGTCGAAGTGATCCTCAACGCCGACGGCTCGGTGACGGTGCGCGACGACGGCCGCGGCATCCCGGTCGACATCCACAAGGGCGAAGGCATCTCGGCGGCCGAGGTCATCATGACCCAGCTCCACGCCGGCGGAAAATTCGACCAGAACTCCTACAAGGTGTCGGGTGGTCTGCACGGCGTCGGCGTCTCGGTGGTCAACGCGCTGTCGAGCAAGCTGATCCTGCGCGTCTGGCGGGACGGCAAGGAGCACTACATCGAATTCGCCCATGGCGACGCAGTGGCGCCGCTCAGCGTGGTGGGCGACGCGGGCGGACGGCGCGGCACCGAGGTGACATTCTACGCCTCGTCCGAGACCTTCACCAACGTCGAATACAACTTCGCCACGCTGGAGCACCGGCTGCGCGAACTGGCCTTCCTCAATTCCGGCGTCAACATTCTGCTGTCCGACCTGCGCCACGCAGTCGAGAAGCGCGAAGAGATGCGCTACGAGGGCGGCGTCACCGAGTTCGTCAAATATCTCGACCGCAACAAGAAGCCGATCGTGCCGACGCCGATCGTCGTCGCGGCCGACCTCAATGGCATCGCGGTCGAAGCCGCACTGTGGTGGAACGACACGTATCATGAGAACGTGCTGTGCTTCACCAACAACATCCCGCAGCGCGACGGCGGCACGCATCTGGCCGGCTTCCGCGCCGCGCTGACGCGGCAGCTCACCGGCTACGCCGACAACAACGCCAAGAAGGAAAAGGTGGCGCTGACCGGCGACGATTGCCGCGAGGGACTGACCGCGGTGCTGTCGGTGAAAGTGCCGGACCCGAAATTCTCGTCGCAGACCAAGGACAAGCTGGTGTCCTCGGAAGTGCGTCCGGTGGTCGAGAACGTGCTCAACGAAGCGCTCGCCGCGTGGTTCGAGGAGCATCCGAGCGAGGCCAAGACCATCGTCGGCAAGGTGATCGAAGCCGCAGCGGCCCGCGAAGCCGCGCGAAAAGCGCGCGAGCTGACGCGGCGCAAGGGCGCGCTCGACATCGCCTCGCTGCCCGGCAAGCTCGCCGACTGCCAGGAGCGCGATCCATCGAAATCGGAACTGTTCATCGTCGAGGGCGACTCGGCCGGCGGCTCCGCCAAGCAGGGTCGCAACCGCGAATTCCAGGCCGTTCTGCCGCTACGCGGCAAGATCCTCAACGTCGAACGCGCGCGCTTCGACAAGATGCTGAGCTCGGAGCAGATCGGCACACTGATCACCGCGCTCGGCACCGGCATCGGCCGCGACGATTTCGACATCGGCAAGCTGCGCTATCACAAGATCATCCTGATGACCGACGCCGACGTCGACGGCGCGCATATTCGCACCCTGCTGCTGACGTTCTTCTTCCGGCAGATGCCGGCGCTGATCGAGGGCGGCTATCTCTACATCGCGCAGCCGCCGCTCTACAAAGTCACCCGCGGCAAGTCCGAGCAGTATCTGAAGGACGAGCGCGCGCTCGAGGACTATCTGATCGCCACCGGGTTGGACGACTGCGTGTTCAAGCTGGCCACCGGCGAGGAGCGCGGTCGCCGCGACCTGCTGAAGCTGGTCGAGGACGCGCGCGCGATCCGCAGCACACTCAACAATCTGCACAGCCGCTACAATCGTAGCGTGGTCGAGCAGGCCGCGATCGCCGGCGTGCTCAGCCCGCGCGTCACCGCCGACATCGCCACCGCCAACGAGGCGGCCGCCTATATCGCGCGCCGGCTCGACGCGTTGGCTGACGAAGTCGAACGCGGTTGGATCGGCCGCTTCACCGAAGGCGAGGGCTTCGCGTTCGAACGCACCGTGCGCGGCGTCAAGGAAGTCGCGGCGATCGACGACGCGCTGCTCGGCTCCGCCGACGCCCGGAAGCTCGACGAATATGCGGCGGTGCTGCAGGAAGTCTATCCGCGCCCCGGCGTACTTCGTCGCAAGGATGCCGAAACCGCAATCCACGGCCCGATCAGCCTGTTCGAGGCGGTGACCGACGCCGGCCGCAAGGGCGTGGCGCTGCAACGCTACAAAGGCCTCGGCGAGATGAATCCCGGTCAGCTCTGGGAGACCACGCTCGACACCAACGCCCGCTCGCTGCTGCAGGTCAAAGTGCGCGAAGTCGACGAGGCCGACGACATTTTCACCAAGCTGATGGGCGACGTCGTCGAACCGCGCCGTGAATTCATTCAGGAGAATTCGTTGCACGCGACAGTAGACGTGTAGCGGCAGGCTTCCAGACGCACGACCTGCGGCGCAAGGTTCAAACGGCCTTTCGAACGATCTGAGAGACGCCATCAATTTGCATGGCTCCGCCAAACAGTCGCTGCGGCCGGCGCATGGCTCGACTTCGCACTCCCCCCAGGGTTTGCGGGCAGGCCCCGACCGATCAACCGGCAAGGCACTGACGGCTCGCGATGTCCCGAGTGGGCTGCGTCGCACGGCGAGCCGCACTCACGCCCGCGGCAATATTGCTCACCTCGCTATTCTACCAGGCGCTGGAGCCCGGCCGCTCGATGCGCCACGCCATCAAAATGCGATTGCATACTAATCCAACACGGCCATCGGTGGCCGGTTCACCTATTCTTGTCGTCAGCCCCTTGAATCCAAGCGCTTTCTGCGGCTCGGCAGAGGCACGCCCGCGAAGCCCGAACAGCTCGACGCTCCCGTTACAGTTGCGGATTAGGCCGATCAACTCGCGCGGAAGCTGAAATCTAACTAATCGTGCCCATCGGATTTCTATATTCGGTGAAACGAATGTTTCAGATTTGTGAAGCCATCTGCGCATGTCGCTGCGCAAACGCGACGGTCGGCAAGAGCCCGGCTAACCAACGAGAACATCGCCTGAGATCGCCCGACGCTGCGCCCGCACGGACGCTGCGCGACCGGGCGTGCAAGGAGACATCATGAAGTCCACGCACGGAACGCATAGCTGGTCGCTCGGTCTCGTTCCCCGCATTATCCTGCTTTCGGTTTTCGGCGTGCTGCTGCTCGGCGTCACCGTCACCGCCGTCGCCTGGAAGGTGCTCGCCGACGCCGCCACCGACGCGGCTCGGGAGCGCGTCGAGACCAACATCCGCGTCGCTTGGGACACCGTGAAGGCGAACGGCAGCGCATTCAGCCGTGCCGACAACAAGCTCACGGTGGGGAATCGCGTGCTCAACGACGACTTCGCCACCGTCGACAAGATCAAATCCCTGGTGGGGGGTACCGCAACGATCTTCATGAACGATCAGCGGGTCGCGACCAATGTGATGAAGCCGGACGGCACGCGTGCCGTCGGGACCAGACTCGCCCCGGGCCCTGCCTACACCACGGTACTCGAGAACAGGCAGCCGTTCCGCGGCGAGGTGGCGATCCTGGGTGAGCCGTACATGACGGCCTACGATCCGATCGTCGACGCCGGGGGCAACGTGATCGGCATTCTCTACGTCGGCATCAAGAAGGCCGACTTCGAAGCGGCGGCCTATCAGACTCTGTGGACGATCGCAGCGGCGACGCTGGCGGTCGCGCTCCTGGCGGTGCTCGCCAGTTTCGCGGTGGTGCGCGGGACGATCGCGCGTCCACTGCGCGCTGCGATCGCGACGATGCAGCGCCTCGCCGCAGGTGACCTGGCCACCGAAACGCCGCAGCCGCATCGTCAGGACGAGATCGGCGAGATCCTCAAGGCGCTGGCGGTGTTCAAGGAACATGGCCTGGAGGTCGAGCGGCTGAGGTGCGAACAGGAAAAGGCGAAAGCCCGCGCGGAGATGGAGCGCAGGACCGAGATGATGCGACTTGCCACCGAGTTCGAGGGGGCGGTCGGCGAGATCGTCGGGACGGTGTCGTCGTCGGCCAACGAACTGGAGGCTTCCGCCGGCTCGCTGACAGGCACCGCAACGCGATCGCGTCAGCTTGCGATGGCGGTGTCGTCGGCCGCGGAAGAAGCGTCGACCAACGTTCAGTCGGTCGCTTCGGCGACCGAGGAGATGGCATCCTCCGTCAACGAGATCAGCCGGCAAGTTCAGGAATCCGCACGAATCGCCCAGGAGGCGGTCGAGCAGGCCCATCTCACGAACGACCGCGTTGCAGACCTGTCAAAGGCTGCGGCACGTATCGGCGACGTCGTCGAACTGATCAATACGATCGCCGGCCAGACCAATCTGCTGGCGCTCAACGCCACGATCGAGGCGGCGAGAGCCGGCGACGCCGGCCGCGGCTTTGCGGTCGTCGCATCCGAGGTCAAGGCGCTCGCCGAGCAGACGGCCCGGGCCACCGGCGAGATCGGTCAGCAGATTTCCGGCATTCAGACCGCGACTGACGAATCGGTGGCGGCGATCCGGGACATCAGCGGCACGATCGGACGGATGGCCGAGATCGCATCCACGATCGCATCGGCCGTCGAAGAGCAAGGCGCCGCTACGCAGGAGATCGCCCGCAACGTGCAGATGGCGGCGCACGGCACCACTCAGGTCAGTTCGAACATCGGCCACGTCCGCGACGGCGCCGAAGAAACTGGTGAGGCGTCGAACGAGGTTTTGTCCGCAGCGAAATCGCTGTCGCAGGACAGTGACAGGCTCAAAACCGAAGTGACGAGATTTCTGGAGACGGTCAGGGCCGCCTGATCGTCCGGGAAACCACGGCGCTTCGCAGTCGCGCGGTTGCCCGCGGATCATCGCTTACTTCGGCACCGCGATCCGACAGACCACGCCGTCCGAACGGAATTCCAGCGCGGCGCCACCGCTGCCGAGGCTGCGCGAGATCAGCGTCTGGCCAAAACCGGAGGTTTGCGGCGGCGTGACCGGCGGGCCATCGTGCTCCTGCCATTCGATCGTGAGCGCATCGTCGCCGGCGGCGACCTGCCGCACCGAGATCCTGCCCGACGGCACCGACAGCGCGCCGTATTTGACGGCGTTGGTGGTCAGTTCGTGAAACACCAGACCGAGCGACACCGCGGTCTTGGCTTCGACCGCAATGTCGAGCCCGTCGGTGACGATGCGGCCACTGGACAGCGAGGCGAACGGTGCCAGTTCGGCGGCGAGCACGTCACGGATCTGCAGGCTCTGCCATGAGGCGTTCGACAGCAGCGTATGGGTCGCAGCCAGCGCCTGGATCCGTCCGGTAAACGACTTCTGGAAATCCTCGATGGTTCGCTCGTGCGCGGCGGTGCGGGCGCAGATCGCCATCACCATGGTCAGCGTGTTCTTGACCCGATGGTCGAGCTCCCCCATCAGCAGCGCCTGATGACGCTCGGCAGCCTTGCGCTGCGACAGGTCGACCAGCGTGACGACGCAGCCCTGGGTGCGCTCGCCAGAGACCAGCAACGGCGCCGCGCTGATCATCACGTCGGTAATGGTGGCGGACGGGGTGCGCACCGCCGCTTCCAGCCCCTGCACCGGAAGCCCGGCGGTCGCCATCGTGACGATGTCGTCGCTGCTCATCAGCTCGGACGCTTCCGGAAAGCTCAGCGCAATCGCCTCGGCAAAAGTCTTGCCGACCGGCGCTTCGGCGCAGATCCGCATCGCGGCGCCGTTGAGATGGGTGACGCAGCCAGCTCGGTCGCAGACGATCACCGCTTCGTTGGCCGAGGCCAGGATCGCGCGTGCCAGCCGCTCCGACTCGCGGGCCGCGGCGGCCTGCTCGCGCTCGCTGATGTCGGTGAAGGTGATGGCCGCACCGCGGACGACACCGAATTCGAGCGGAGTGCCGGTGAGCAGCATGCTGCGCTCGGCATCACCGACCCGCAGGTGGATTTCGGCCGACTGTCGTTGGTGCTGCGCCTGCGCGAGCAAACGCCGGAAAGCCG
>NZ_QPFS01000171.1:0-7780 GCF_010906995.1 Rhodopseudomonas sp. WA056
CCGGGCTTGTTGAGGAGGCCGCCGTGCTTGGCGGCGTAGACCGACACATACATGCCGAGGTGGATCGCCTCGGAGACCTTGATGGCCTTTAGCGACTGGGCGGCGGCGGGGCTGCCGAGCCGGTCGAACGCCGCGATCATGGCGGCGGCACTCGCCCCCAGCAAAACGGTCCGCCGCGAGGCGGCGCCGGTGTACAGCTTGGTGCCTTTGCGCTCAGATTTCACGACGTGTCCTCCGTTGGGGCCTGTGAGCACCAGACTAAGGACGGAGAACCTGTTCCGAAAAGTCGAGAATCAGTCATGCGATGCTGCCGAAAAGGCAACACCTCAGCCCAGCCTCTTCCTCTTCGACAGTCCGCGGATCGCATCCGCCAGGGCCTTGAGGAACGCCTGCGGCGCGTGCGGCAACGGCCGATCCCGATGGATGCTGATGCTGGAGCGGGCTGCGGCAAACGCAGGATCGGCGATCGGAATCGCCCGCAGCGCATCGGAATGCAGCTCTGTGATCACCGTCAGTGCCGGCATGAAGGCGATCACCTGCCCGGTCGCGGCCATCCGCTTGGTGAGCTCCAGCGAATTGGTCGTCACCAGCACCTGGGGGGTCCGTTGCCGCTTGGCGATCGCCCGTTCGAACACCTGACGCAGACCGAAACTGTGCTCGGGCAGCGCGATGGTCTGGGTGCAGATGTCGTCCAGCGTCAGCGAAACGCGATTGGCGAATTCATGCGTCGGCGCCACCAGGCAGGCGATCGGTTCGACATGTTCAGCGATCACTTCGATCTCTGGCCGCGGCGTCGCGTTGAAGGTGATGCCGATATCGGCTTCGTCCTCGAGCAGCGCCTCGATGATGCGATCGGTCGATCCGGTCTGAATTCGGAAGGTGACGGCCGGATAGCGATGGTGGAAGTTGGCGAGCAGATCGGGGAGCAGCCCCGATACCAGCCCTTCGATCACGAACAGCGAGACCTCGCCGCGGCGCAGGCCGCGCAGATCGTCGATCTCGTTGCGCGCGCGGTCGAGGTCGCGAAAGATCCGGTTGCTCTGCCGGGCGAGGACTTCGCCGGCCGGCGTAAGCTGCACCCCGACCTTGGAGCGCTCGAACAACACGGCGTCGAGTTCGTGTTCGAGCTGCGCGATCTGGCGGCTGACTGCCGACGGTGCGACGTGCAAGCGATCGGCCGCCTTACGGATCGAGCCGAGCCTTGCGACTTCGTTGAAATAGCGCAGGGTCAGGAAGCGCACGCGGGCTCATCTCTCCATGTACTCGGCTCATTGTTCAGGCTGAGCGCATGTTGCGCAAGGCGCCAGATGCTTTGGGGCCGAGCCGAGGCGCTATGCGGTGCCGAGCGCAACGCTCAGTGCATCGCTCTGGTATCGCACCCTCTTCCCCTGTGGGGACCAACGCTGCTCACGACGCCGCCTCCTGCGCCGTCCGCGGCTTCGCCGTGGTGGACGGATCAGCGAACGACCGCAGATCCTGCTCGTCGAGCGTCTCCTTTTCCATCAGCCGGCGGGCCGAGCGCTCGAGCTGGTCGCGGCGCTCGCCGAGCAGCTTGACGGTGCGGTCGAAGGTGGTGTCGACGATGCGCTTGACCTCGTCGTCGACGGCCGCCGCGGTTTCGTCGGAGTAGCTACGCTCCTGCGGCCCGTAATATGGCTGGTCGGTCGCCAGGAACGAGCGGCGGTCCTTTTCCAGCGCGACGTGACCGAGCCGCTCGCTCATGCCGTAGCGGGTGACCATGGCACGGGCGATGTCGGTGACCTTCATCAGATCGTCGGCGGCGCCGGTCGACAGATGACCGAACACGATCTTCTCCGCGGCGCGACCGCCGAGCAGCACCGCCATCTTGTTCTCCAGCTCGTCGCGGGTCATCAGGAAGCGATCCTCGGTCGGCCGCTGGATGGTGTAGCCGAGCGCGCCGATGCCGCGCGGGATGATCGAGACCTTGTGCACCGGGTCGACGCCGGGCAGCGCCATCGCCACCAGGGCATGGCCCATCTCGTGATAGGCGACGATCTCCCGCTCCTTCGCGTTGAGCAGACGGTTACGCTTCTCGAGGCCGGCGACGATGCGCTCGATCGCGTTGTTGAAGTCCTGCATCGACACCGCATCGGCCTTGCGACGGGTGGCCAGAAGCGTCGCCTCGTTGACCAGATTGGCCAGATCGGCCCCGGTGAAGCCCGGCGTCAGCGCCGCGATCTGCTCGGGCGAGACGTCGGACGCCAGTCTGGCCTTGGTCAGATGCACGCCGAGGATCTGGATACGGCCGGCCTTGTCGGGACGATCGACCAGCACCTGGCGGTCGAACCGGCCGGCGCGCAGCAGTGCCGGATCGAGGATCTCGGGCCGGTTGGTGGCGGCGAGCAGCACCAGGCCGGTCGAGGAGTCGAAGCCGTCGAGCTCGACCAGGAGCTGATTCAGCGTCTGCTCCTTCTCGTCGTGGCCGCCCGCATAGGGCCCGATGCCGCGGGCGCGGCCGAGCGCGTCGAGCTCGTCGATGAAGATGATCGCCGGGGCCTTGGCGCGCGCCTGTTCGAACAGATCGCGCACCCGCGCGGCGCCGACGCCGACGAACATCTCGACGAATTCCGAGCCGGAGATCGAGAAGAACGGCACGCCGGCCTCGCCCGCCACGGCTTTCGCCAGCAGCGTCTTACCGGTGCCGGGCGGGCCGACCAGCAGGATGCCCTTCGGCATCCGGCCGCCGAGCCGGCCGTAGCCCTCCGGGTCTTTGAGGAAGTCGACGATCTCCTTCAGTTCGTCCTTGGCCTCGTCGACGCCGGCGACGTCGGCGAACGACACGCCGGTGTCGGACTCGACATAGACCTTGGCCTTCGACTTGCCGATCTGCATCAAGCCGCCACCGACGCCGCCGCCCATCCGGCGCATGATGAACACCCAGACGCCGACGAACAGCAGCACCGGCACCACCCAGGACAACAGATCGCGGAAGAACGTGCTTTCGATCCGGCCGGTGACGACGACGCCCTTGTCCTGGAGCTGGCGCGCCAGATCCGGCTCGACCCGGGTGGTGATGAACATCGGCTTGCCGTCGATCGGCTCCTTGAACCGCCCCTGGATGAAGCGATCGGACACCGCGGCTTCGGCGATCCTGCCCTCGGACAGATAGGTCTCGAACTGGCTGTAGGGGATCTGCGCGACCAGCGTCGCGGTGGTGAACAGATATTGAAAGCCGAGCAAGACAAACAGCGCGATCAGCCAGTACCCGATATTGAACTGGGTCTTCTTGTTGAGCTCCACGACGGTGTCTCCCCGCTTTGCTCCCCGATGGGAGCCTTGCTCCTTGTCGTCCGACTGAAGACGCCCCAGCCGGCGGCCGCGTTCCTCTCAGATCGCGCGGCAGCTTTCGCAGCCTGACCGCCTACGTTGCGACGCGCTGAGATCGGAGTCGCAGCCGCTTCGGCCGATCGCAGCGACACCCGCACAGGCGGGAATGCACCTGACGAGCCGGGCAAATCGAACCGAGATCCGGCCCTGCATCAAAACAGGGCGGACCCCAGTCGATCTAGGGGAACACTAACGGGTTTCAAGATCATCGCACACAGCGCGGCGTGCCGCCGCACTGGCCGGGACGGCCGGCGTCGCGGCGAACGTCAGGCGTTCTTCAGCGCGACACGGAATTCGGCTTCGGTCTTGGCCTTGACCTCGTCGAGGGTGACGCCGTCTGCGAGTTCGATCAGCGCCATGCCGTCGTTGCCGTGCTTGTCGATGGTGAACACCGCCAGATCGGTTACCACCATGTCGACGACGCGCTCGCCGGTCAGCGGCAGATTGCACGACTTCAAGAGCTTCGGGCCGTCCTTGGCGGAATGCTCCATCACCACGACGACACGCTTGACGCCGGCGACGAGATCCATCGCGCCGCCCATGCCCTTGACCATCTTGCCGGGGATCATCCAGTTGGCGAGGTCGCCGTTCTGCGCCACCTGCATGGCGCCGAGAATGGAGAGATCGATGTGGCCGCCGCGAACCATCGCGAACGAATCCGCCGACGAGAAGTAACTGGTCGAGGGCAGCTCGGTGACGGTCTGCTTGCCGGCGTTGATCAGGTCCGGATCTTCTTCGCCCTCGTAGGGGAACGGCCCCATGCCGAGCATGCCGTTCTCGCTCTGCAGCACCACATCGACGCCGTCGGGGATGTAGTTCGAAACCAGCGTCGGAATGCCGATGCCGAGATTGACGTAGAAGCCGTCGCGCAATTCCTTGGCGGCGCGCGCGGCCATCTGTTCGCGGGTCCAGGCCATCAGGGTTCTCCTCAGCTCGCCGCCGATTCGGCGCGCTTGCGGGTGGTACGCTGCTCGATGTGCTTCTTGGCGTTCGGCACGTGGACGATGCGCTGCACGAAGATGCCCGGGGTGTGGATATGATCCGGGTCGATCTCGCCCGCCGGCACCAGATGCTCGACCTCGGCGATGGTGATCTTCGCCGCGGTGGCCATCATCGGATTGAAGTTGCGCGCCGTCTTTCGGTACACGAGATTGCCGGCAGTATCGCCCTTCCAGGCGTGGACGATCGCGACGTCGCCGAACAGGCCACGTTCCATCACGTACTTCTCGCCGTCGAATTCGCGTACTTCCTTGCCCTCCGCCACCAGGGTGCCGACGCCGGTCTTGGTGAAGAACGCCGGGATGCCGGCGCCGCCGGCGCGGATACGCTCGGCCAGCGTGCCCTGCGGCGCGAACTCCAGCTCCAGTTCGCCCGCCAGGAACTGCTGCGCGAACAGCTTGTTCTCGCCCACATAGGACGAGATCATTTTCTTGATCTGCCGGGTCTCGAGCAACCGGCTGAGGCCGATGCCGTCGACGCCCGCGTTGTTGGAGACGAAAGTCAGATCCTTGACGCCGGAGTCGCGGATCGCGTCGGACAATGTCTCGGGGATGCCGCACAGGCCGAAGCCGCCGGACATGATCATCATGCCGTCCCGCAAGATGCCGTCGAGTGCCGTCTTGGCGTCGGGGTATACCTTGTTCATGGTGCAGGACCTGTGAGGGGACTTTGCTGCGACTAGGACTATTAGGCAAAAACCCCGCAACGCGTCAATTGCACCACCCCCTCGATACCCGGAAAGCCTTGAAAGCGCCAAGAAAACCGAGCAAGTTGCGGCTTCAGGTCCGGCCCTCTGGGAGCCGCCTCTCGCGCACGACATTCACGCTCACGTTCCGGAAACTGGTTGGCGATGGCCCTAGGAATTAAGCGCCTCGGGATCTCTGTCGCGGTGCTGGTCGCCGCCGCCTTGACGGGGGCGGTCGCGCTGTCGCTGACGATCGATCGCGGCGTGTTGCGCCAGGCGGTGGAGCAGCAGCTTCGCGCCGCCACCGGCCTGCAGCTCGCGGTCGACGGCGCCATCGACGTCACCATCTTTCCGCGCAGCACGGTGGTGTTCAGCGACGTGCGGCTCGCGAGCGACGGGGACGGCGGCGGCGACGCCGCACTCAGCGTCAAGACGCTGATCGCCAACCTTCGGCTGCTGCCGCTGTTGCTGCGGCGGTTCGAGATCGCCGACGTGGTGCTCGGTCAACCGTCGATCCACGTGGTGCGCGACGCCGATGGCCGCAGCAACTGGACGCCGTTCATCGCCAGCCTGACCAGGACGATGAAGCCCGGCCTCGACGACCAGGTATCGTTCTCCGAGATCCGGTTGCAGGACGGCGAACTCAGCTATCGCGACGACACTGCCGGGGTTCACGAACACATCGGCGACATCGACCTGTCGCTGGCGTGGCCGTCGATCTCGCGCACCTTCGCCGCGACCGGACAGTTCGACTTCCGCGGCGAGCGCATCGACGGCTCGATCACGATCGCGGACTTCATCGCCGCGCTCCGCGGCGACAGTTCCGGCATCAAGCTGCGTCTGGCCGGAGCGCCGATGAAGATCGCGTTCGACGGCACTGTCGCCAACAAATCGGCCCTGTCGCTGACCGGAACGGTGACCGCCGACAGCGCCTCGCTGCGTAACGCGCTGCGCTGGGCCGGGCAGGAGCCGCCGGGTGCCGGCGGGTTCGGCCGGTTCGCCCTGAAAGCACGGGCCAACCTGATGGGTCCGTCGGTGGCCCTTACCAACGTCAATGTCGAACTGGACAAGAACGTCGCCGAAGGCGTGATGA
This sequence comes from Rhodopseudomonas sp. WA056, assembly GCF_010906995.1. Taxonomy (NCBI): domain Bacteria; kingdom Pseudomonadati; phylum Pseudomonadota; class Alphaproteobacteria; order Hyphomicrobiales; family Nitrobacteraceae; genus Rhodopseudomonas; species Rhodopseudomonas sp. WA056. Next base: position 6,126 of record NZ_QPFS01000171.1, read on the forward strand.
CCTACAGCATCGCCGGCGGCCATCAGGGGCTGCAGGCGACGCTCGCCGCCGGCAGCATCGACGTCACGCCGTATATGTCGACGATCCGCCTGCTGGCGAGCGGCGCGCGCGACTGGAACAGGCAATTGTTCGATCTGTCCTCGACCGACCCGGTCGATCTCGACATGCGGCTGTCGGCCGCCAAGGTGACGATCGGCACCACCGCGCTCGGCCGCACCGCGATCAGCGCCAACCTCCGCGGCGGCGCGCTGGCGCTCAGCGTCGGCGAGGCCCAGGTGTATGGCGGCATCGCCCAGGGCACGTTCGGCATCGCACGATCCGACCGGGCCGCCAGCGTCAAGGCACAATTCCAGTTCAACGACGTCGATCTGCAGACATGTGCCGCCGACCTGCTCGGCGTCCGCAACCTGTCCGGCCGCGGCAATCTCAGCGTCTCGCTGGAAGCCGAGGGCGCCTCACCGTTCGGATTGGCGCAATCGCTCGACGGCTCGGCGCTGCTGACCGGCCACGACGGGGCGATCAGCGGCTTCAACGTCGAACAGCTCCTGAAGCGGCTGGAGCGAAGGCCGCTGTCCGGCGGCGGCAATTTCCGCAGCGGCAAGACGCCGTTCGACAAACTGACCGTGGCGGTGCGGTTCGCCGACGGCCTCGCCACTGCCGACGAAATCCGGATCGACGGACCGACCGCTCGGATCTCGCTGAGCGGCACCGCCTCAGTGCCTGCCCGGGAATACGATCTGAAGGGCGTCGCCAGTCTGGCGAACGGCTCCGGCGCCAAGCCCGGCTTCGACCTGCCGTTCATCGTCCAGGGGCCGTGGGACGACCCGCTGATTTTCCCCGACCCGGAAAGCTTGATCCGCCGCTCGCCGGCGTCCGCGCCGCTGCTCGACGCGGTGAAGGACCGCAAGACCCGCGACACGGTGCGTTCCGTGCTCGAACGCATCACCGGCAAGAAGCAGGACGCCGAGCCGCCGGCCGAAGCACCGGCTGCCGCGCCGGCCGAACCGAAGGCGAATTGATCAGTTCGCGCCAGGACACCGACGATCAGACGATCATTCTGAGCGCGTGTTGCGCACCTCACATCGGCGCGGCGTTGTCGGCCTGGGTCTTCGACAGCTTCGCGGCCAGCGAGGCGACCACGATCAGCACCGTCACGGCGGCGATGATCAGCGTGCAGATCGCGTTGATCTCCGGCTTCACCCCGAGTCGCACTTCCGAATAGATCCGGATCGGCAGCGTGGTCGAGCCGGGGCCCGTCGTGAAGCTGGCGATCACCAGATCGTCGAGCGACAGCGCAAACGCCAGCATCCAGCCCGCCGCAATCGCCGGCCAGATCAGCGGCACGGTGGCGCGCAGGAATGCTGCCACCGGAGAGCAGCCGAGATCCATCGCAGCCTCCTCGATGCTGCGGTCGAGCGCATGCAGACGCGACTGCACCACCACCGCGACGAAGCACATCGTCAGCGTGGTATGGGCGACCACCACCGTCCAGAACCCGCGCTCGGCGCTGATCGCGACGAACAACAGCAGCAGTGACAGGCCGGTGATCACTTCGGGCATCACCAGCGGCGCGTACAGCATCCCGGAGAACAGGGTGCGGCCCCTGAAATGCCCTGCCCGCGACAGCGCCACCGCCGCCCTGTCCCCTAAACACA
>NZ_QPFS01000172.1:0-7779 GCF_010906995.1 Rhodopseudomonas sp. WA056
CTCTCGACCAATCGGCGTCAAACGGGCATTCTTGTGAATGTTCATCCGGTCCCTCCTTGGACACTGAAGCTTCGCAACCTCAGCATCCTCGGTCCGGACCGGATGGACAACCTAATGAAAGCTCACAGCTAGCGCCGTCCGACCTTCGCCGGCCTTGAATGGCCGCGCAAAAAGGTGCCTAATCGTCTCATGCGCACACTGTTTCTCATCATCGGTGTCATCGCCCTGCTGGTCGGCTTGGTCTGGACCGGCCAGGGCGCCGGCCTCATCCAGTGGCCGGCCCAGAGCTTCATGATCAACCAGTCGCAGTGGATGTGGTACGGCGCCTCGACCGCGTTCGGCGGGCTGTTGCTGATCTTCATTTCGCGACGGTCGTAGCCGCCGGACGCGTCGACCATGGCGCCGAAATCAACGTTGACGGCTCGCCAATTGGAAGCACTCGGGGCGCCGCGTCTGGCCGAACTGCTGTTGGAGATCACCGCCAACGACGCTCCGGCGAAACGGCGGCTCAAGCTGGAGATCACGGCCCTCACCTCGCCGAAGGCGGTCGCCGGCGAAATCGGCAAGAGGCTGGGCCAGATCGCCCGCGCGCAAAGCATGCTGGAGGGGCCCAAAGTCAAGGAACTCGCCGCGGACCTGGAGACGCAACGTCGCACGATTATCGACCATGTCGCCGCCAATGATCCCGCGGCGGCACAGGATCTGATGTGGCAGTTGGTCGACATGGCCGACGATGTCTTGCAGCGCAGCGACGACAGCAACGGACGCCTGTTCCCGATCTTCGTCGATGCGATCCGCGATCTCGGGCCGCTCGCAAAAGCCGCACAGTCAGATCCGATTGCCTTGGCCGAACGAGCTTTCAAGGCACTCGAACAGAGCCCCTACAGCATGGAGGAGGATCTGATCGAGTCGCTTGGCCCGGTGCTCGGGAGCGCCGGTCTGGACCATCTGAAACAACGGCTGATCGAGCTGTCCAAACAGCCTGTGCAAGTGCCTCCCGACCAAGACCGAACGGTGATCGGTTTGGGATCAGGGGGCCCGATCTACCTCGATCAGATCATGTGCTCCCGCCGTGAACGGATGATCGCCGCGAGCCTCCGAACCATCGCCGACGTCCAGGGCGACGTCGACTCCTACATTGCCCAGTACAGCATCGAAGCGCGGAAGAGTCCCGGCATTGCCGCGGAGCTCGCACGGCGGCTGCTGGCGGCCGGTCGCGCCGACGAGGCACTGCGGATCGTGGACGATGCCAAATCGCATCCATCCAGATTTCCCAATTTCGACTGGGAGGATGCGCGGATCGAAGTCCTCGACGCACTGGGCCGGCACGACCACGCGCAGACCGCGCGGTGGTCGTGCTTCGAGCGGTTCCTGAGCGTCGAGCATCTGCGCGCTTATCTCAAACGCCTACCGGATTTCGACGACGTCGAAGCCGAACGACGCGCGCTGGACTATGTCGAGCGGTTCGATCATGTGCTGCCGGCTCTGGCCTTTCTCGTGGCATGGCCCGCGCTGGATCGCGCCGCCGGACTGGTGACCCGGCGCGCGAGAGAACTCGACGGCAATCACTACGAACTTCTTTCCCCGGCAGCCGATGCGCTCGCCGGCAAATATCCGCTCGCCGCGACGCTGGCGCTGCGGGCGATGATCGACTTCACCTTGATCCAGGGCCGCTCAGCCCGCTACCGCCATGCCGCGCGGCATCTGTTGGAATGCGAGAGCCTGTCCGGCGCGATCTCGGACTTCGGCGGCTTCGACAGCCACGTCACCTACAAGACTCGCCTGCGAGCGGAGCACGGCCGCAAGACCGGCTTCTGGAGCCTTCTCTCGTGAGACGGGACCGGCGCGGCGACGTCGCAACTACTTCCGAAACGTCTTGATCTCCGACACGCTGCCGTCGCGATAAGTCAGCTCCACCGAGACCGACGTCACGTTCGGTGCCAGCTTCAGATACGGCTGCGCGCTGCTCGGAATCGCCACCGGATCGCGCATGTCGCAGGGCGGCATCTTCAGCACCTCGTCGGGCACCGCGCTGTCGATGCCGATCCGCGCCTCGCGGATCGCGCAGCGATACGACATCAGATGCGTGTAGTAGACCAGGAGGCCGTTGAACTCGCGGAACGACAGCCAGCTCGTCGCGGTCATGTCGAGGATCTTGCGCTGGTCGCGCAGCAGCGCCGCCTCCGGCTCGAACTTGATCGGAAACGGCCCCTGCATCTCGCCCTGGGCGTCGATATAGCGCAGCTCGATGGTGCCGGCCGGCGCGTCGGCGGGAAGCTGGATCGACGGGTTCGGCATCCGCTTGCGGGTACGCGGATCGAGCGCGTCCATGAAGCCGGTTTCGCGGAACGCGCCCTCGCCCATTCGCCACGAGATGCCGAGCGTCGGATCGGCGATCGAGAACGACACCGTCCAGCCGCCATTGTGCCGGGAGAAGCTTGCGATCGGCGCGTTCAGCGCTTCCGAGGCCGGCGGCTGCAGCGGGGCGACCGGCGGCAGCGCGGCCATCTTCTGCTGCGGTTCGGCCGCTGCAACGTTCGGCTGCGGCCGCCCGTTCAGAAACACGTCGTCGACCATCTGGTCGAAGTAGACCGGCACCTGCTTGTGACCGATCTGATCGGCCAGCTCGCTGACGGTGCGGCGGGTGCGCTGCGCCACTTGCACCAGGTTCTCGCCTGGATCGAGCAACTGCTTGACGAAGACGCGAGTGAACACCGAGTTCGGATTGCTGTCATTGTCCGACAGCCGATCGAGCGCGGTCTGCCGCGGGCCGGCCGAGAAGATCGAGAACACCCCTTCGGGCAGCGTGGTCATCGGCGCCAGCCCGCCGCGGCCGGCCAGCGCGCGCACGCCGCGGCGTTCGAACGGATTGTTGCGGCAGGCGTCGAGCACCAGGATCGCGGTGCGGGCGCCGCGGTTCTGCAGCCGGTCGACGATGCGGTCGGCCATGATCGAGGCGTCGCGCACCAGTTCTTCCTGGCCCTCGGTCGCGGCCGGCACGTCGGTCGGCAGCAGGAAGTTCTGCCCGGAGATCTCGAAGCCGTGGCCGGCGTAGAAGAAGAACGCGGTGTCGCCGGGCTCGATCGCCGTGTCGAACGCCAGAAGACTCTGGCTGAAGGCGGAGCGGGTCTGGTTTTCCGCCACCATCACCTGGAAGCCGAGCCTCTTCAGCGCGTCACCTATGGTTCGCGCATCATTCACCGCCTTCTGCAGTTTCGGCACATTGCGGTAGTCGTCATTTCCGATCACCAGCGCGACACGCTTGGCGGCCGATGCGGAGCCGGCGAAGAGCAGCGTCAGAACAATCGTGATCGCAGTCAGCGCCGCACCTGACCGCCGCATGCCGGCCCTTCCGATCGATCGCATTCCAGTCCCTCGACGCGCTGCGGCCGGATCGCGCCGCATGCGCCATAGTCGACCAGAACGCGGACATGGTTCAACCGAAAAGGGCCGCGAGCAGCGGCCACGATCAGGCCCTCGGCGCAGACATTGGGATGCGGCGCCGAGGGCATTTCATCGCGACGACGAGAACGCTACGCGTGCATTATGCGGCGCGGACGGTCTCGAGGAACTTGCCGACTTCCATCTTGAGCCGGTTGCTGTCGTTGGCGAGCGACCGCGCCGCCGACAACACCTGGGTGGAGGCTGACCCGGTTTCATTGGCGCCGCGCTGGACATCGACCACGCTGGCGGACACCTGTTGAGTGCCTTGCGCAGCCTGCTGGACGTTGCGCGAGATCTCCTGCGTCGCCGCCCCCTGCTCTTCGACGGCGGAGGCGATCGTCGAGGCGATCTCCGACATCTTCGAGATGGTGGCGCCGATCTCGCGGATCGCGCTCACCGAGTCTTGGGTTGCGGTCTGGATGCTGCCGATCTGCTGGCTGATCTCGCCGGTGGCCTTGGCGGTCTGTTCGGCCAGCGCCTTCACTTCCGACGCCACCACGGCGAAGCCACGACCGGCCTCACCGGCGCGGGCCGCTTCGATGGTGGCATTGAGCGCCAGCAGATTGGTCTGACCGGCGATGGTGTTGATCAGTTCGACCACGTCGCCGATCCGCGTTGCGGCCTGCGACAATTCCCCGACGCGCTCGTTGGTGCGCTGGGCCTGCGTTACCGCCTCATGGGCGATGCGAGCGGAATCCTGAACCTGACGACTGATCTCCGTGACCGACGAGGCCATCTCCTCGGTCGCCGACGCCACCGACTGGACGTTCGCCGACGCCTGTTCGGAGGCCGCAGCGACCGACGTCGTGACTTCCTGCGCGCGCTGCGCGCTCGAGGTCAGCGTGGTTGCAGATGCTTCCAGTTCGGTCGAGGCCGAGGACACCGCCTGAATCACCTCGCCCACCGCCGCCTCGAAGTGATGCGCGAGCTTCTCCATCTCCTGCTTGCGCTGCGCCGCAACGACACGGTCCTGATCGGCCTTGCTCGCCGCCTCCTGCCTGGCCTTTTCGGCGAGCATCAGCTTGATGCCTTCGACCGCGTTGGCGGTCTGGCCGATTTCATCGCCGCGCTCGGTGCCCGACACCTCGATGTCCTCGCCGCGAGCCATCGCCTGCAGATCCCCGACGAGCCGACCGATCGGACGCGCGATCCCGAATTGCACGATCACGAACGCCAGTGCCAGCACTGCGAGGAACCCGCCACCGACCAGCAACACCGTCAGCTTGATCGTGCGCGCGACATCGGCGGACGCAGAATGCGATCGTTCGCTCAGATCCTTGTCGAGTCGCGTGGTGATCGAGAACTGCACGTCACGCACGGCCTGGTTGTCATGCGCCATGTCCTTGACGAGGCGAAGCGCCAAAACGTTGTCGTTGGCCATTGCAGCTTTCTCGAGCGGGATGTACTTCTTCGTCATCATATCGTCGAACATCCGGCCGATGCGATCGAAGTCGGCTGCGAAGATCGGCAATCCCTTTTTCGCCTGTGCGACGAATTCGGTGAATTCCTTTTGGTTGGTCGCGACCTCCAGACCGAGACGCTGCATCTCAGCCTGGTCGGTTTCTGCGATGATCCGCCAGGTCAGGCGCCCGATATTGTACAGGCGGGCGTTGGCACGGAAGTTCGCCTTCATGCCCTGCACTTCGTTTTCGAGCATCGATGCGTAGCTGCGCTCGATCTCTCCCATCTTCGAAGCGGCGAACCAGACGCCGGCGCCCACCACCACACTGAGCAATATGAAACACGCGATGATCTTGTAGAGCAGTTTGACGTTCGAAAGCTGCATGGCAGATACCCCCCAGCAAGAATGCACCGACGCGCGACACCGCACGCTCGATCAATTGGCCGATGTTGTTAGCGCCGACCGCGCCGGCTTCGGCTAGACTCGCGCCCCCGCGATGGCCGCGAGATACGCAAATCGATCGAACCGATCAGCATTCGGACGAAGGTGTCCCCGCACACACAACATCGATGATTGTCCGTATCAGGCGGCCGCTAATCGCGGGTAAGTACAAATTCGGTCAGTTAGGACAAAACCAGGAGACGGGTCGACAACGCCGGCACAACGATCGAAATAGTCGGAGCAAACCACCGGAGATCAGCGTGAGCTCGAGATGAAGTCGAAAGTCGTCGTTTCAGATTCAACACAGGAGTTGCTGCAGGATTTCCCGCTGGTACGGAGTCGCGATCCGGTGGAAGCGAGGGACATCTTGCGGCGCTACGGCGTCGACATGACCACCTCGAAGCCGAGCGACTTCTTCATGCGAACCAACCTCGCCGAACTTCCGCATATCGGTTTGTACTTCCTCCACAGCTCCGGAGCGACCCGGCTGCTGATACCGAAGCGGGAGATCGCCCTAGTGCAGCTTTGCCTGGAGGGCAACGCGCAGCTCTCGAGCGGCCAGCACCGCGTCGAACTGTCGCAAGGAGAAGCTTGTATCTGTTCGCCCGGCACCAGCGCCCAACTGGAATTCGGGCGAAACTCGCGACAATTGCTGCTGCGATTGCCGCAGCGCGTACTCGAACGCTCGATCGCATCGCTGCTCGGTTTCAAGCCGCGCCAACCGATCCTGTTCGACCCGGTGATCGCCAACGACCAACCGCGCTATCTCGGTTTCAGAGACCTCACGACGCTACTCGCATCGCGACTCGATGCGAAGTTCTCGGTCTGGCCGAGAAACGTCCTGCTGCATCTGGAGCAATCCTGCATCACTGCCCTGCTGTATTGCAGCCGGCACAATCTCGCGCACCTGCTCGATACCGCCGTGAACGACGATGTGCCGCGCTACGTGCGCACCGCGGAGCACTTTGTCGACAGCCGCTGCGACGAGGACATCAGCGTCGAGGACATGGCGCGTGTTGCGGGGGTGAGCATCTCGACACTCACACGCGCGTTTCTCAAGCACCGCGGCTACTCGCCCTCGGCCTACGTCAAGCGGGCAAAACTCCAGCACGCCAAGAGGCTGCTGGAGAGCGGCGCCGCCAGTACGTTGATCGGGGTCGCACTGCGCTGCGGCTTCGCCAATCCAAGTCGCTTCGCCCAGGACTATCGCGACGCGTTCGGGGAATCGCCGACCGAAACACTGCGTCGATGCCGACCCGGGCGGGATCCCGACGCGCAGAAACATTAAGCCTTTGCAGCCGTTTCATGCGCGGGCGCATTGACTTTGGCCGATTCCGGCCTATGTTCCGGCCGTGATGCGGCCCGGCATTGCGTCAAGCGATGCCCCGATTGAGCCGCCTGTCCGTGATCCGACTTCCCCGTGCAAGATTGCTAGCCGCTCCGGGGTTGAGCGCGACAGTGGTTTTTCTAAGAATCCATGCGGCGGTTCGATCAAGTGGCGTGATCCCGAGTTCCGGCCGAAGGCACTAGGATCAGGCCGCGCCCCCGACAACAGAGGCTCGATGTCTTTTACCAATCTGGGACTTTCCACGAAGGTCCAAGCCGCCGTCGCCGCCGCCGGTTACGTTTCGCCCACCCCGATTCAGCAGCAGGCGATCCCCCACGTCCTTGCCCGCAGAGACGTCCTCGGGATCGCGCAGACCGGCACCGGCAAGACCGCCGCCTTCGTGCTGCCGATGCTGACGCTACTGGAAAAGGGGCGTGCCCGCGCCCGCATGCCCCGCACCCTGATTCTCGAACCGACCCGCGAACTGGCAGCCCAGGTCAAAGAGCAGTTCGACAAATACGGCGCCGGCCAGAAACTCAACGTCGCCCTTTTGATCGGCGGCGTTTCGTTCGGAGACCAGGATCTCAAACTGACCCGCGGGGTCGACGTCCTGATCGCTACGCCGGGACGCCTGCTCGACCATACCGAACGCGGCGGCCTGCTGCTGACCGGCGTCGAGATGCTGGTGATCGACGAAGCCGACCGCATGCTCGACATGGGCTTCATTCCGGACATCGAGCGGATCTGCAAACTGGTCCCGTTCACGCGGCAGACGCTGTTCTTCACCGCGACGATGCCGACCGAAATTCGGCGGATCACCGAAACCTTCCTGCACAATCCCGAAAAGATCGAAGTCAGCAAACCCGCCTCGACGGCGGTCACCGTGACACAGTCGCAGGTCCCATGCGGACGCGAACCTCACGAGAAGCGCGAGACGCTGCGACACCTGATCCGCGGCGCCACCGATCTGAAGAACGCCATCATCATCTGTAACCGCAAGCGAGAAGTCGCACTGCTCGCCCGGTCGCTCCAGCGCCACGGTTTCAGCGTCGGCGCGCTGCACGGCGACATGGACCAGACCGCCCGAATGGCCGCGCTGGAAGCCTTCCGCAAGGGCGAGCTGCCGATCCTGGTCGCTTCCGATGTCGCCGCCCGCGGTCTCTGT
>NZ_QPFS01000173.1:0-7621 GCF_010906995.1 Rhodopseudomonas sp. WA056
GCTTTAATCCCCCTCCCCCTTGCGGGGAGGGTGCAAAGGCGGCCTCCGGCCGCCGTCTTAAGAAAGACACGCCGATGCTTTGCATCGGCTTTGCCGTAAGGCCGGTCGGGCGGGGGTAGCCACACGCTCAGTGCTCGGGGTACCCCCACCCCGGCCTCCGCTTCGCTCGGCCGACCCTCCCCGCAAGGGGGAGGGGGACCGCGAGTGCTCCGCTCAAAATGGAGGAGTAACTACGCCACAGCGCCGAGGCACCAGGCCAGGATGCCCTTCTGCGCATGCAGGCGGTTTTCGGCTTCGTCGAACACCACCGATTGCGGGCCGTCGATCACCTCGTCGGTGACCTCCTCGCCGCGATGCGCCGGCAGGCAGTGCATGAAGATCGCGTCCTTGTGGGCGAGCGACATCAGCTTGGCGTTGACCTGATACGGCTTGAGCAAATTGTGGCGATGCTCGCCGTCCTTGTCGCCCATCGACACCCAGGTGTCGGTGACGACGCAGTCGGCTCCGCGCACGGCCTGCTCCGGATCGGTGCCGATGGTGATCGCGGCGCCGCTGGCCTTGATCCAGTCGCGCAGCGCCTTGTTGGGCGCGAGCTGCGGAGGGGTGGCGACGTTGAGCTTGAAGTCGAAGCACGCCGCGGCATGCGCGAACGACGCCAGCACGTTGTTGTCGTCGCCGGTCCAGGCGATGGTGCGGCCCTTGATCGGGCCGCGATGCTCCTCGAACGTCATCACGTCGGCCATCACCTGGCACGGATGCGACTTGCGGGTCAGGCCGTTGATCACCGGCACGGTGGCGTTGGCGGCGAGCTCCAGCAGCGCCTCGTGATTGAGGATGCGGATCATGATGATGTCGACGAAGCGCGACAGCACCCGCGCGGTGTCGGCGATGGTCTCGCCGCGGCCGAGCTGCATCTCCTGACCGGTGAGCATGATCGACTCGCCGCCGAGCTGGCGCATGCCGACGTCGAACGACACCCGGGTGCGGGTCGACGGCTTGTCGAAGATCATCGCCAGGGTCTTGCCGGCGAGCGGCTTGTCGGCTTCGGCATTGGCCTTGCGCTTCGCCTTCATGGCGACGGCGGCGGCCAGCATGCTGCGCAGCTCAGAGGTCGGCAGCTCGGTGAGGTCGAGAAAGTGCCGCGGCGTCTTGATGGCGCTGCTCATCACACCGCCTCCTTCTGCGCCGCTTGACCGGCAAGCACGACGCAGGCGCGCTCCAGCCGCCCGATCGCCTCGTCGATCTCGGCCTCGCTGACGATCAGCGGCGGCAGCAGCCGCACCACGTTGTCGCCGGCCCCGACGGTGAGCAGTTTTTCGGCCCGCAGCGCCGCGATCAGCTCCGGCGACGGCACCACCGCCTTGAGGCCGAGCAGCAGCCCCTCGCCGCGCACCTCGCTGAGGACTTGCGGATGGCGGTCGACCACTCCGGCGAGCTTCTGCTTCAGCAGCAGCGAGGATCGTTTGACGTCGTCGAAGAAGCCCGGCTGCAGCATCACGTCGAGCACCGCATTGGCGACGGCGACCGCCAGCGGATTGCCGCCGAAGGTCGAGCCGTGCGCGCCCGGCGCCATGCCCCTGGCGGCTTCCGCGGTCGACAGGCAGGCGCCGATCGGAAAGCCGCCGCCGAGCGCTTTCGCCAGCGCCATGATATCGGGCGCGACGCCGAACCGATCGTGAGCGAACAGCTCGCCGGTGCGGCCCATCCCGGTCTGCACCTCGTCGAAAATCAGCAGCAGGCCATGGGCGTCGCACAGCTCGCGCAAGGCGCGGAAGAACGACGGCTCGGGCGAGCGCACGCCGCCCTCGCCCTGCAACGGCTCGATCAGGATCGCCGCGGTGTGCGGGCCGATCGCAGCCTTCACCGCGTCGAGATCGCCGAGCGGGAGCTGATCGAAGCCTTCGAGCGGGGGGCCATAACCCTCCAGGTACTTGGCTGCGCCGGTGGCGGCGAGGGTGCCGAGGGTGCGGCCGTGGAACGCGCCTTCGAAAGTAATCACCCGGGTGCGCTCGGGCGCGCCGTTGGAGAAGTGATAGTGCCGCGCCATCTTCAGCGCGCACTCCACCGCCTCGGCGCCCGAATTGCAGAAGAACACCATGTCGGCAAAGCTCTGCTCGCACAGCCGCGCCGCCAGCCGTTCGCCGTCCGGGCTCTTGAACAGGTTGGACATGTGCCACAGCCTGGTCGCCTGCTGCTGCAAGGCTTCGACCAGATGCGGATGGCAATGACCGAGCGCGTTGACCGCGACGCCGCTGGTGAAATCCAGGTAGCGCTCACCGTCGGTCCCGTGCAGCCAGACACCTTCGCCGCGCTCGAACGCGACATCCGCTCTGGCGAAAACCGGGAGGAGATGGGACGTTGCAGCGCTCTGAGACATGGCCGATCCGATCGGAAAAAACGGGCCGCCGGCCGGACGCGTCACGCGCATGACACGAACGCAGTCTGGGACAACGTACCCCGGAAACGAAACGTGCCGCCTTTCCAGGCGGCACGTGGGATTATTCTAGAAGCGTCGAACTCACTGTCAACACGGAGCTTCGACGAAGTGCTGCCGGAAAGCATCAGCGCTGCTGTTTGTTGTGGCTTCGCGGACTCACTCACAGGAGAAGGTGTGGACGCACCGGGTCGGACTCTTGCGCCCGAGTCACGGCATATTGTAGCCTTTTGCCTGTCGGGTACGACATCTCGTGCGCGGTTTGTAATCCATTTCGTGTTCTCGAACGAGGCGTAACGCCGGGGCGGCAGGGGTCGTCCGGCGAGCGCTAAGGGATTCTGACAGCAGAGATTTTGACGACCTCACAGCCGCGGTTCCGCGCCCCAGTCTCGGCGCCCGCTGGCAGGAAGGGATAGAACTATGACGGCATTGACCTGGACCGACGAGCGCGTCGAGCAGTTGAAGAAATTGTGGGAGGGCGGGCTGTCGGCGAGTCAAATTGCCGCTGAGCTGGGTAACGTCACCCGCAATGCCGTGATCGGCAAGGTCCACCGCCTCGGCCTGTCGGGCCGGGCCAAGAGCCCGACCTCGGCGGCGCCGCGGCAGCGCAAGGCCCGCCCTGTGCAGCAGATGATGAGGGTCACGCGCCCGGTCGCGCGCGGCAACACCGCTTTGGCGCACGCCTTCGAGGTCGAGGCCGAGCCCGATCCGATCGCGTTCGACAACGTGGTACCAATGAACCAGCGGCTGTCGCTGCTGGAACTCAACGAAGCCACCTGCCACTGGCCGGTCGGCGATCCGTCGAGCCCCGAATTCTTCTTCTGCGGCGGCAAGTCACTGCCGGGTCTGCCGTACTGCGCGCATCACTCGCGCATCGCCTATCAGCCGGTCGGCGACCGCCGCCGCCAAGCGCCGAAGACCACCCGCTAGACTGACGCCGCCGGCCCAACGCCGCGGCGAACCGCGCTCGCGCAGCGCAGGGCCGCGACACCCTGCCAAACTGTGATCGCTCGCAAAAGCGGGCGCCCCAGTATGCCAGAGCGTCCGTTACTTCCCACCCAACTCACTGCAAGACTGGATCCTCCGCTTTCGCGGAGGGTGATGCTGCGATGTTGGGCTGAGGCCGCGGCTGAACGATCGCAAAAGCGGTCGGGTCGGCAAGGGCGCGTAGCGTCGTGCCCACGGGTCACAAGATCACGTTCGCGGTCAGCGCTGTTTGAAACGAGGGATTTGGTGGGCAAGCTTCGCCTTACCCACCCTCCGTCGCAAACCTGCTAACAACTACGATGGGCTGCCTTCCACCTTGGCGAAGCGGTCGTCGAGGGCGTAGCCGGCGCCGCGGACGGTGCGGATCGGATCCTGTTCGCGGCCGATATTCAGCAGCTTGCGCAGGCGCCCGATGTGGACGTCGACAGTGCGCTCGTCGATGTAGATGTCGCGGCCCCACACGCCGTCGAGCAGTTGCTCGCGGCTGAATACCCGGCCGGGATGTTCGAGGAAGAACTCGAGCAGCCGATATTCGGTCGGTCCGAGATCGATCGGCCGGCCGGAACGCGCCACCCGGCGCTTGTCGCGGTCGAGTTCGAGATCGCCGTAGGCCAGCACGGTGGCGAGCCGCTCCGGCGCCGCCCGGCGCAGCAAACCCTTCACCCGCGCCAACAGTTCCGGCACCGAGAACGGCTTGACGATGTAGTCGTCGGCACCGGTCGCGAGCCCGCGGACGCGTTCGCTTTCTTCGCCGCGCGCCGTCAGCATGATGATCGGCAGTTGCTTGGTTTCCGGGCGGGCCCGCAGCCGGCGACACAGCTCGATGCCGGACAGGCCCGGCAGCATCCAGTCCAGCACCACCAGATCGGGAATTCGCTCTTTCATCCGAGTGTCGGCGTCGTCGCCCCGCGCCACCGCCTCGACCTCGTAACCTTCGGATTCCAGATTGTATCGCAGCAGCGTCGTCAGCGCTTCCTCGTCTTCGACCACCAGAATGCGCGCAGCCATCGTCGTCCTCGTCTTAGTCCTCGTCCCGGTTCGTGCACCGCCGGCGGCCCGGGAGCCGGCGGCGGGATCGACGTCAGTTGCCCGGCGTCGCGTTCGCGAAGGTCGTCGTGTCGCCCTTGGGGCGCTTGTCCATGATCTGCTGCCCCTCGATCATGTAGAATACCGTCTCAGCAATGTTGGTGGCGTGATCGCCGATCCGCTCGATGTTCTTGGCGCAGAACATCAGATGGATGCAGAACGAGATGTTGCGCGGATCTTCCATCATGTAGGTGAGCAGCTCGCGGAACAGCGAGGTGCAGATCGCGTCGACTTCCTCGTCACCGTTCCACACCACCATCGCGGCCGGCAGATCGTGGGCCGTGTAGGCGTCGAGCACCGCCTTGACCTGCGACTGCACCAGATCGGTCATGTGCTCCAGTCCGCGGATCAGCTTCAGCGGATGAAAGTCGCTGTCGATGGCATTGACGCGCTTGGCGATGTTCTTCGACAGATCGCCGATCCGCTCCAGATCGGTCGCGACCCGCATCGCCCCGACGATCTCGCGCAGGTCGATCGCCATCGGCTGCCGCCGGGCGATCGTGAGCACCGCGCGCTCTTCGATGCTGCGCTGCATCTGGTCGATCTCGGCATCGGCCGCAACCACGCGCGAGGCCAGCGCGACGTCGCGCCTAATCAACGCGTCGACCGAGTCGACGATCTGGCGTTCGGCGAGGCCGCCCATTTCGGCGACCAACCGCGTCAACTCCTGCAAATCGCCGTCGAACGCCTTGGTGGTGTGCTCGAATCCCATGTCCGTTCTCCTCGCCCGCGGCGTCAGCCGAACCGGCCGGTGATGTAATCCTGGGTGCGCCGATCGTTCGGCGAGGTGAAGATCTTGTTGGTCGGCCCGAACTCGATCAGTTCCCCGAGATACATGAAGGCGGTCGATTCCGACACGCGGGCCGCCTGCTGCATGTTGTGAGTGACGATCGCGATCGTGTACTGCTCCTTGAGCTCGTCGATCAGTTCCTCGATCTTGGCGGTCGAGATCGGGTCGAGCGCCGAGCACGGCTCGTCGAACAGGATCACTTCGGGCCGCACCGCGATGGTCCGGGCGATGCACAGCCGCTGCTGCTGACCGCCCGACAGGCTGAGGCCGGAGGCGCTGAGCTTGTCCTTGACCTCGTTCCACAGCGCGGCGCCGCGCAGCGCCTTCTCGACCCGGCCGTCCATCTCCGACTTGGAGATCTTCTCGTACAGACGGACGCCGAACGCGATGTTGTCGTAGATCGTCATCGGGAACGGCGTCGGCTTCTGGAACACCATGCCGACCCGGGCGCGCAGCAGATTGAGATCGAGCTTGGGGTCGAGGATGTTGGTGTTGTCGAGCAGCACCTGGCCGTCGGCCCGCTGGCCCGGATACAGATCGTACATCCGGTTGAAGATCCGCAGCAACGTCGACTTGCCGCAACCCGACGGGCCGATGAAGGCGGTGACCCGGTTGGCGGCGAGCGCGAGATTGATGTGCTTCAGCGCGTGGTTCTGGCCGTAGTAGAAATTCAGATCCCGCACGGTCATCTTGGGCGGACCGTCCGGCTGGGCGCCGATCGGCGGCATCGCCGCTGAGGGAACATTGGTCGCGATCGAGATCTCGGTCATTTCGGGGTCCTCTCCGCGCCGATGATACGCGCGCCGATGTTGAGGGCGAGAACGGTCAGGGTGATCAGCAGCGCGCCGGTCCAGGCGAGCTGCTTCCAGTAGTCGTAGGGGCTCTGCACGAAGTTGTTGATGGTCACCGGCAGGTTGGCCATCGTGCGGCTGAGGTCCAGGCTGAAGAACTGGTTGCTGAGCGCGGTGAACAGCAGCGGCGCGGTTTCACCGGCGACGCGCGCGGTGGCGAGCAGAATGCCGGTGATCAGACCGGCGCGCGCGGCCCGATAGGCGATCCGGCGGATCACCAGCGAGCGCGGCAGCCCGAGCGCGGACGCCGCTTCGCGAAGCGAACTCGGAACCAGCAGCAGCATGTCCTCGGTGGTACGCACCACCACCGGAATCACGATCACCGCGAGCGCCAGCGCACCGGCGAGCGCGGAGAATCGCCCCATCGTCACCACCACCGCGCCGTAGATGAACAAGCCGATGATGATCGACGGCGCGCTGAGCAGGATGTCGTTGATGAAACGGATCACCGAGGTCAGCTTGTCGTACTTGCCGTATTCGGCCAGGTAGGTG
Organism: Rhodopseudomonas sp. WA056; assembly: GCF_010906995.1. Taxonomy (NCBI): domain Bacteria; kingdom Pseudomonadati; phylum Pseudomonadota; class Alphaproteobacteria; order Hyphomicrobiales; family Nitrobacteraceae; genus Rhodopseudomonas; species Rhodopseudomonas sp. WA056. Next base: position 6,641 of record NZ_QPFS01000173.1, read on the forward strand.
CCGGCGAACAGGCCGAGCGGCGCACCGATGCCCACGCCGAGCACCGTCATGATCACGGAGCCGACGATGGCGTTGAGCAGGCCGCCGTCGGTCGACCCGGGAGGCGGCGTGCTCTTGGTGAACACGCCGAGATCGAGACCGGCGAGGCCATTCCAGAACAGCGTGAACAGGATCAGCGCCAGCCAGGTGACGCCGAACACGGCGGCGATGGAGCACAGCACCTTGACGACCACGTCGCTGCGATGCCGGCGGACATAGATCGGATTGTTGTGCGCGTTGAGGGACATTTACTTTCCCGCCTTCATTTCGAGACGCATCAGCAACAGCCGCGCCGCAGCCAGCACCATGAAAGTGAGGATGAACAGCAGCAGGCCGAGCAGGATCAGGCCGGACTGATGCAAACCGTCGCTTTCGGCGAATTCCGAGGCGATCGCCGCCGAGATCGTGGTGCCGGGCGAGAAGATCGATCCGGTGATCCTGAACGAGTTTCCGATAATGAAGGTGACCGCCATGGTCTCGCCGAGCGCGCGGCCGAGCGCCAGCATGATGCCGCCGATCACGCCGACCCGGGTGTAGGGGATCACGACGCTGCGCACGACTTCCCAGGTGGTGCAGCCGACGCCGTAGGCGGCCTCTTTCAGCACCGGCGGCACGGTCTTGAACACGTCGACCGAGATCGCGGTGATGAACGGCAACACCATGATGGCCAGGATCAGCGAGGCGTTGAACAGGCTGAGATAGGACGGCGGTCCCGCGAAGATGTCGCCGAGCACCGGCACGCCCTCGAACAGCGCGATCATCGCCGGCTGGAAATGATTGGCCAGGAACGGCCCGAGCACGAAGAAGCCCCACATGCCGTAGATGATCGACGGAATGCCGGCCAGCAGTTCGATGGCGAGGCCGATCGGGCGGCGCAGCCACATCGGGCACAGCTCGGTGAGGAAGATCGCGATGCCGAGACCGACCGGGATGGCGATCATC